>DASVWD010000038.1 GCA_036389795.1 Longimicrobium sp. | reverse complement strand
ACAGATTGGAATCACACAGAGGACACAGAGAACACGGAGGAACTGAAGACGCGATTGAAGTTTCTCTGTGTCCTCTGTGTCCTCTGTGTGATGCTCTATCAGAAAGCTGTACCCGAACGATGCTCTGCAAAGTGGTATCATATTGTCGCACGCTCCGGCTCGCGGAGGAAGCGAGCCTCTTGCGAAAACCCAACGGGAAGGGTATAATGATGCCGACGGTGCACGAGGAGGATGGGTACGCGGTGCGGATCTACACGAAAGACCATCCGCCGCCACACGTGCACGTGGTGCGCGGCGGCGGAGTGGTGAAGATCCAGCTGGACGACGGCTCGGGGGACCTGCGGGTGGTGGGCAGCCGCGGCCTCTCCGACCGGGAGGCGATCCGCGCGGTGCGGATCGTCCACGCGCACCGGAAACGGCTCCTGGACGAGTGGAGGAGGGTGCATGGAGAAGCACGGGAAGCGGGAGCTGTCTGACGCCGAGATCCTGGCGCAGCTGGACCTGGCGCGCGAGGCGGAGCGCGCCGCCGAGCGCACCGAGCCGCGGGCGCGCGCGGCGCACTACGACGCCGCCACGGAGCGCGTGGTGGTGGAGCTGCGCAACGGGGCCGCCTTCGCCTTTCCGGCGGCGCTGGTGCCCCGGCTGGCGGAGGCCGCCCCCGAGCAGCGCGCCGCGGTGGAGGTGTACCCCGGCGGCGACGCGCTGCGCTGGGACGCCCTCGACGAGGACGTGTCGCTGGCGGGCGTGCTGGCCGAGGTGCTCGGCCCCGCGTTCGTGTACCGGGAGTTCGCCCGGGCGGGGGGCCGCAGCCGCAGCGAGGCGAAGGCGGCCGCCGCCCGGGCGAACGGGCGCAAGGGCGGGCGGCCGCGCAAGGCGCCGCCCGTGACCGGCGGAGCCTCGTACTCCCACCGCGCGGCGCAGCGCCACGTCGGCGTGGTGCGCGAAACGCCGCTGGAGCCGTACAACGCCCGGCCCGAAGAGCCGGAAGAGAAGGGGCGCGCGCCGGACGGAGGCGAGGGGTGAGGAGCGCGCGTCCGGCTTCAGCCGGGCGGGACACGGTACCAGTAGCGGTAGGCCTCCCCGAAGCCGAGCTTTTCGTAGAGGCGGCGCGCGGGGGCGTTCGCCTCGACCACCTGCAGGTAGGCGTGGGCGGCGCCGCGTTCCCGCGCCCACTCCAGCATTCCACAAACCAGCGCGGTTCCGTGGCCGCGGCCCCGCCGTTCGGGCGCGGTCACCAGGTCGAACAGGCCGAAGAGGTCCCCCTCCAGCACCCCCAGCCCGCACGCGGCCGCCTCTCCGTACTCCCCGCGCAGCGCGAACAGCCGCCGGGGGACGATCGCTTCCAGGATGGCCCGGTGCTTCGCCTGCGTCTCCGGCAGCACGCCGAGCAGCGCCGAGTGCACGGGGAACCAGCCGTCGAGCGTCTCCTCCAGCATTTCCCCCGACTCCCCCGATCCGGCGGGCTGTTCGCGCAGGTCGAGCCGAAGGACCAGCGTCGGGTCCACGAGGCGGTATCCCCTCCGCTCGAGCAGCTCGTCGAGTTCCGGGGGCGCGAACGGGGAGGTGAGGCGGAAGACGGGCGGGAGGCCCTGCTCGCGGTAGATCCGCTCGCACGCCGCGACGGCCGCCTCCAGGCCGCCTCCCGGTGGATGGAGCGGGTTGACGGAGTTCGCGCGCTTCGTGTAGCCGTTCGCGAAGCGCAGGATCCACCCCTCCACCCGCGCCTGCCGGAGCGCCGGCCAGGCGTTCAGCGACGCTTCCTCGATCCTGCGCTCCAGCATCCATCGTCCCTTCCGCGGGGGGAAGCCTCCTCCATGTCCCGTCACGGTAGACTGGGAGCACGACCGGAGCAACCGGTCCGTGCTGCCGGCGAGTCTGCCGTGCGGCCGCGCCGATCCAGCCGATCCGCCGCCATCCCCGAGCTTTGTTGAGAGGTCTTCCCCCGGGGGCTATATTGGGTCCATCGGCACCCGTCCACCCCAACCGGTAGTCCCTTGTCGCGCACCGCACTCGCCCGCACCTACCGCCCCCGGCGCTTCAGCGAGGTCGCCACGCAGGCGCACGTCTCCGAGACGCTGCGCTCGGCCGTGCAGAAGGGCCGGGTGGCGCACGCCTACCTGTTCTGCGGGCCGCGCGGGGTGGGGAAGACCACGCTGGCCCGCGTGCTGGCGATGGCGCTCAACTGCCCCAACCGGGGGCCCGACGGCGAGCCGTGCGGCGCGTGCGAGAGCTGCGAGCGCATCTGGGCCGGGCGCACCTCGCTGGACGTGGTGGAGATCGACGCCGCCAGCAACCGCGGCGTCGACGACGCGCGCGAGCTGCGCGAGCGCGCCATGTACGCCCCCTCGGAGGAAGACCGCTTCAAGGTCTACATCATCGACGAGGCGCACATGCTCACCCGCGAGGCGTGGAACGCGCTGCTCAAGATCCTGGAGGAGCCGCCCCCGCGGGTGATCTTCGTCTTCGCCACCACCGAGCCGCAGAAGATCCAGCAGGCCGCCCCCCCGATCCTGTCGCGCTGCCAGCGCTTCGACTTCCACCGCATCTCCACCCCCGACCTGGTGGGGCGGCTCAGGACGGTGATGAACGCCGAGGGGATCCAGGCGGGCGACGACGTGCTGCTGCCGATCGCGCTCAAGGCCGACGGCGGGATGCGCGACGGGCTCTCGCTGCTGGACCAGGTGCTCTCCTTCACCGAGGGCGCCCCGACCGCCGACGACGTGCGGCGCATCCTGGGGCTGGTGGGGACGGAGGTGTACCTGGAGCTCTTCGCCGTGATCGCCGAGCGGCGCGCGGCCGACGTGTTCCGCTTCGTGGGGCGGCTGCTGGACGAGGGGTACGACCTCACCGAGTTCTACCGCGGCCTGGCCGACTTCCTCCGCGCGCTCCTGATCGTGCGCCTGGGGGGCGGCGACGCCGAGTCGGTGCGCTCCGACCTGCGCGGGGCGGTGGCGGAGGCGGCCGGGCGCTTCGCCCCGGGCGACCTGCTGCGCATGCTGGCCCAGGTGGCCGAGCTGGACGCCGACGGCCGCTTCCGCAAGAGCGGCGAGCAGCGCATCCTGATCGAGCTGCTCCTGCTGCGCTTCGCGTACCTGGAGAGCACGGTGAGCCTGGAGGACGTGCTCGCCGCGCTGGGCGAAGGAGGCGGCGGCGGGCGCGGCAACGGCGGCGGACGTCCCGCGCCCGAGCCCCCGCCGGCGCGGCCGGCGGACCGCGGCGCGCCGGCCCCGTCCAGCTTCGCGCCGCCGCCGCGCCCCGCGCCGGAGCCCGCCGCCCGGGTCCCCGAGCCGCGCGCCCAGGCGAGCGCCGAGGCGCCGGCGCCGCGGGCAGCTGCGGGGCCGCCGGCGTTCGACGACGCGCCGCTCCCGCCCGCGCCGGACGACCCCGCGCCGGCGCCCGTCGCCGCTCCGGCCGTTGAGCCGCCCGCCGCGCGCGAGGCCGCGCCAACGGCGACGATGTCGCCTTCTTCGCCCGAGCCCTCGCCCGAGCCGGTGGCCGCGCCGCCGTCCGGCTCCGCGGAGGCGGGGCCGATCGACCCCGTGCGCTTCGGCGGGGCGTGGAAGGCGCTGCTGCAGAGCGGGGAGGGGCTGCCGCCGGGGATCGGGATGATGCTGCGCGCGGCGCGTCCCACGCTCGCCGGGGGGCGGCAGGTGCGGCTGGAGTTCCCGCCCTCGCACCCGGCGATCGAGAAGCTGGGGCAGCCGGCCACGCGCAAGGCGGTGGAGGACGCGCTGGCCCGCCGGCTGGGCGGCCCCGTCTCGCTCAGCGCCGCCGCGGGGCAGGGGGGGAGCGTCGACGCGCCCTCCGGCCGCTTCACCGCCGCCAGCGCCCGGGCCGACCGGCTGAAGCGGATGATGGAAGGGGAACCGGTCCTCTCCGCCGCGGTACAAGCGTGGGACCTGGAAATCGTTGAATGACCACGGCTTCCGTGCTCCGCCGGACGGCGGGGCGCGGGCGCCGTGCTTACCCGCTCTCCGCAACCGGCGGGCGGAAGAAGGCGAGAGATGAACGCGAACTTTCAGCAGCTCCTGCAGATGGGCCAGCAGGTGCAGGCCCGTCTTTCCCAGCTTCAGACCGAGCTCGGCCAGAAGACCGTCTCCTGCTCCAGCGGCGGCGGGATGGTGACCGCCACCGCCGACGGGCGCGGGAAGATCCGCGCGATCAAGATCGACCCCACCGTGCTGGAGGGCGGCGACGTGGAGATGCTGGAGGACCTGGTGCTGGCCGCCGTCAGCGAGGCGCAGAACCGCGCCCAGCAGCTCTACGAGGAGGAGATGCGCAAGGTCTCGGGCGGCTTCTCCCTCCCGTTCTCGCTCCCCGAGCTCTGACCGGGCGCGAAGTTGTCCGCCATCGACGACCTCACGGGCGAGCTGGCCCGGCTTCCCGGCATCGGCCGGAAGACGGCGCTCCGGCTCGCCTTCCACATCCTCAAGGCCCCGGCCGACGAGGCGCACCGCCTGGCGCGCGCCATCCTGGCCGTGCGCGAGAAGGTGCGCCCGTGCGAGGAGTGCGGGAACCTCACCGAGGTCTCCCCGTGCGCCATCTGCAGCAGCACCCGGCGCGACGGGACCACGGTGTGCGTGGTGGAGGAGGCCAGCGACATCATGGCCATCGAGCGCACCGGCGAGTACCGGGGGATGTACCACGTGCTGGGCGGACGCCTGTCGCCGCTGGACGGCATCGGCCCCTCGGAGCTGAACGTGGGTCCGCTGATGAGGCGCGTGGGCACCGGCATGGTGCGCGAGGTGGTGCTGGCCACCAACCCCAGCGTGGAGGGCGAGGCCACCGCGATGTACCTGCGCAAGCTGATCGGCCCGCTGGGCGTCAAGGTCACCCGCATCGCCCGCGGCCTCCCCGTGGGCGGCGACCTGGAGTACGCCGACGGCGTCACCATCGCCGAGGCGATCAACCACCGGCGCGAGCTCTGACGGACCGACGCTGATCGGATCCGCGGGACGTCTGGAAGAAGGGCAGGGGACGCGAAGTCCGCTGCCCTTCGTGGCGTCTGGCACCCGGCGCGGGCCCTCTCCCTGGCGCCTGAGGCGCCTGTCCCTCCCCCACAAACCGCGTGGGGGAGGCGTGGGGGGGAGGGACCTCGGCGCTTCGCGCGACGGGCGGGGGACGCTCCGCGCATCGGACCGCCGTACTTCCGTACTCTCGTACTTCCGTACTTTCGCACTCACGCACTTTCGCACTCTCGCACTCGCGGTTGGCACGGCATTTCCCTTTCGCCGTCCGCCCGTTAGTTTGTCACCGCCGCATGTCAACGTCCGCCCTCACCGGCTCGATGGAACACAAGCGAATCCTGCGAACCACGGCGTTCGTCGTCCTGGCCGCGGGGGCCGTGGCCGCGCTCGGCTTCCTGCTGGTCCGCGACCAGATCAGCCGCAGCCGGCGCGACCTGTTCTCGCCCCACCCCCTGCGCCGCCTGGGCGCGCTGGAGTACCTGGGCGGCGTGGCCGCGTCGGTCGACACGGTGCTGCTGCTGCGCGACTTCCTGGCGTGGGAGCCCCGGCCGCTGCTGCGCAAGCGGGCGCAGGCGGTGCTGGCGCGGCTGGAGGAGGCGCTCGCCTCGCGCGAGTCGGAGGTCGCCTGATGGCGGGCGGCGCCAGCAGCTGGTCGTTCGAGGAGCGCGACTTCCACCGGATCGACCGGCTCCTCCAGGACTTCCTCTACGACTCCAACGCCCGCTGCGCCCTGCTGGTGGACCGCACCGGGCAGCTGGTGACCACCGCGGGCGAGAAGCCCGACTTCGACACCACCGCCTTCGCCAGCCTGGCCGCGGCCGACTTCTCGGCCAACGACCAGCTCGCCAGCATGATCGGCGAGAACGAGTTCTCCTCGCTCTTCCACCAGGGCGAGAAGGAGAGCATGTACCTGGCCGACGTGGTGCGGCGGGTGATCCTGGTGGTGCTCTTCGACAACCGCACGACGCTCGGGATGATCCGGATCAAGGTGAAGGCACTGGTGAAGGAGCTGGGCGAGACCTTCCGCGAGATGTTCGAGCGCTCGGCCGCGGCGCCGCCCAGCTTGCGCATGGAGGCCTCCTTCGTCGACGAGGCGGAGGACGAGATCGACCGCCTGTTCGGCGATCTCTAGGGGAGGCCCATCCATGTCGATGATCAACTACGCCTCGCGCGAGATCAACTGCAAGATCGTCTACTACGGCCCCGGCCTCTGCGGGAAGACCACCAACCTGGAGTACATCTACGAGAAGGTGGCGCCCAACACGCGCGGCAAGCTGATCTCGCTGGCCACCGAGACCGAGCGCACCCTCTTCTTCGACTTCCTCCCGGTGGACCTGGGGGCGATCCGCGGCTTCAAGACGCGCTTCCACCTGTACACGGTCCCCGGGCAGGTGTACTACAACGCCAGCCGCAAGCTCATCCTCAAGGGGGTCGACGGGGTGGTGTTCGTGGCCGACAGCCAGGTGGAGCGGCTCGACGCCAACATCGAGAGCATGCACAACCTCTACGAGAACCTCTCGGAGTACGGGCTGGACCTGCGCGAGATCCCCTTCGTGATCCAGTACAACAAGCGCGACCTCCCCAACATCTCCTCGGTGCAGGAGCTGGAGGCGCAGCTCAACCCCAACCGGGTGCAGTACTTCGAGGCGGTGGGCACGCGTGGGATCGGGGTCTTCGACACGCTGAAGGCCGTCAGCAAGCAGGTCATCAAGGCGCTGAGCTGACGGGCCGCGGGAAGCGCATGGCCTGGCTCAACCTCCCCAACGCCATCACCATCGGCCGCATCGCGCTGGCCGTGCTGCTGGCGCCGATGATCCTCACCGACAGGTTCGGGGTGCGCCTGGCCGCGTTCGTGGTCTTCCTGGTGGCCGCGTTCTCGGACATGGTGGACGGGAAGATCGCCCGCAAGCACAACCTGATCACCGACTTCGGCAAGCTGGCCGACCCCCTGGCCGACAAGCTCCTGCTGGCCTGCACCATCGTCCCCTTCTACCTCCTCTCGCACGGGATGGAGCCCGAGACGCCGTTCCCCTGGTTCGGCGCCACGCTCCCGCTCTGGATCCTGGTGGTCATCTTCGGGCGGGAGATCTTCATCACCGTCTTCCGCGGCTACGCGGCCCGGCGCGGGGTGGTGCTGGCGGCGGGGAAGGCGGGGAAGCTCAAGGCCGTCTTCCAGAACATCGCCATCGGCGCCGTCATCTTCTGGTACGCCCTCCACTCGACCGCGCGGGCGCACGGGTGGGAGGGCGCCTCGTTCTGGGAGGGCTTCTGGGTCCCCTTCCACCGCCTCTTCTCCATGGCGAACCTGGCCGTGGCGGTGGTGCTCACCGTCTGGTCGCTCTACGTGTACCTGCAGACCTTCCGCACGCTCGACCTGCAGCGGAAGGAGGCGCGCTGAGGCGGCGCCAGGGCCCCGTGAGCGCCGCCATCGTCCCGCCGGCCTCCGAGTCCGCCTTCGTCACCGCGGCCGACGGCGTGCGCCTGCACTGGCAGCACTGGCCGCTGGACCGCCCCCGCGCCGGCGTGCTGGTGAGCCACGGCCTGGGCGAGCACGGCGGCCGCTACGCCCGGCTGGCGCGCGAGCTGGCGCCCAGGGGCCTCGCCTTCGCGGCGGTGGACCACCGGGGCCACGGGCGCTCCGGCGGCCCGCGCGCCTACGCCCGTCGCTTCGAGCAGCTGGTGGACGACCTGGAGCGGATGCGCCGCGCGGTGGTCGAGGGCCCCTTCGCCGGGCTCCCCGTCCTCCTCTACGGCCACTCGTTCGGCGGGCTGGTGGCGATCCGGCACCTGCAGGCGCACCCTGGTGCCTTCCGCGCGGCCGTGCTCTCGGCGCCGCTCCTGGGGGTGGCGGTGAAGGCGCCGCGGTGGAAGGTGGCCGCCTCGGGCGTGCTGTCGAAGCTCCTCCCGGCGCTCCCGATCTCCAACGAGATCGACCCCGCGGAGCTGTCGCACGACGCGGCGTACGTGCGCTCGTACCGCGACGACCCGCTGGTGCACGGCAAGGTGACGCCGCGGCTCTACACCGAGTGGATGGAGCACATCGCGCGCGCCACGGCCGAGCAGGCGAAGCTCCCGCGCCCGCTCCTCTTCCTGGTCCCCACCGCCGACACCATCGTCGACGAGACCGCCGTCCTCCGCTTCGCCGGGGCGCTGCCCGGCGACGTGACGATCCGGCGCTACGACGGCTTCCGTCACGAGCCCCACAACGAGGTCGGCCGCGAGCGGGTGGTCGAGGACGTCGCCGGGTGGGTCGAGCGGGTGCTGGGCGAGTGAGCGCGAGGTGCGAAGTGCGAAGTGCGAGGTGCGAAGTGGCGGGCCACGGCTGAATCCTCCTCGACGCTCCTGCAGTCAAGCAGTTGAAGCCTCGCGGGGTTTACGAGGCTTTCTGCAGTTGTAGCCGCGGCTTCAGCCGCCTTGTGCCCGCGTTTGCCTGGCGATGATCCATCTGCCCGAGGCAAGGAGCCCCTGGTGGCCGGACGCCCGTGGGTGGGGATCGACGTCGGCGGGACCAAGCTGCTGCTGGTCGCGGGCGATGGGGAGCGCCGGGTGACGGACCGCGCCGCGACGGGTCCGGAGGCGGCGCCGGACGACATCGAGCGGGCGGTGCGCGCTTTCCTCTCGCGGCTGGACGGACCGCCCGCGGCGCTGGGGATCGCGATTCCCGGTCTGGTGGACGAGGACGGGCGCGTCGTCGCCTGCGACATGCTCCCACGGCTGGCGGGCTGGCGCGTGGCGGACGCCTTCGCCGACCTGGGCTGCCCCGTCCGCGCGGTGAACGACGCCGAGGCCGCTCTGATCGAAGAGGCGCACGACCTCGCGCCCGGCGCGACTGTCGCGCTCGTGATGGCGGGGACGGCGGTCGGCGCGGCGTTCCGCGTCCACGGCCTCCCCCTGCGCGGCGCGCGCGGCTGGGCCGGCGAGCTGGGCTACCTGCCGATCGCGGCGGGAGACGGCGTGCGGCGCCTGGACGAGCTGGCCGGGGGCGCCGCCATCGCCGCGCGGCTGGGCACCGACGGCGCCGGCCTGCGCCTCCGGGCCGAGCGCGGCGACCCCGACGCGCTCGCGGCGATCCGGGAGGGCGGGGAAGCGCTGGGCCTGGGCCTCGCGGCGGTGGCGAACCTCCTGAACCCGGAGCTGATCGCCGTCGGCGGCGGCGCGCTGGAGCTGCCGGGCTACGAGGCCGCCGCCCTGGCGAGTGCCGAGCGCCACAGCCTCCCCGAGTCGTGGAGCGCCTGCGCCGTCCGTCGCGTCCGCGCGGGAGAGGCCGTGGCCGCCCTCGGCGCCGCCCGTGCCGCCGCGGGCCCGGCGTCCTGACCCGGCGACGGCGCGGATCCGCGCTGGAGACCCGTACGCCGGGGTGAGGGCGCACTCACGCACTTCCGCACTCACGCACTGTCACCGAAACCTGCCAATCCGGCACCTCCGGGCGGCACCCGCCTTGCGAAACCGGTGTTTCGGCTCGACTTTCATGGGTTCGCCCGCCGGCCGGGGCCGCGCGGGCGCTCTGCAACTGGAGAGGATCTGGATCGGGATCGATCATGACCGACGACAGCAAGCACCGGAAGCACCACCGCGACCACGAACACGCCGACGCCGGGCGCGACGAGCCGCAGGGCTCCGCCGGGAACGGCGAGTCTTCCGCCGGCGGCGGCGACGGCCAGCCCTCCGCTGGCGCCGACGGGCAGACGGGCGGCAACGGCCTGGCGGGCGACGGGCAGGCGCGCGCCGGCGGCGCCCCCGCCGCCGAGGCCGCGCCCCCGCAGGCCGCCGATCCCGCGGCCGAGCTCGCCGCCACCAAGGACCGGCTCCTGCGCCTGGCCGCCGAGTTCGAGAACTACCGCAAGCGCGTGGAGCGCGAGCGCTCGGAGAACATGGTGCGCGCGCAGGCGCAGCTCCTCGAGCGGCTGCTGGAGCCGCTGGAAGACCTGGCGCGCATCGCCGACTACGACCCGGAGACCACGCCGGCCGGCGCGCTGCACGAGGGCGCCGAGATGGTGGAGAAGAAGTTCCTGCGCGCCATGGAGGCCGCGGGGCTCGAGACCATCGAGGCCGCGGGGAAGCCTTTCGACCCCACGCTGCACGAGGGGCTCACCACCGTCCCCACCGACAAGCCGGAGGAGGACGACACGGTGGCCCAGGAGTACCAGAAGGGGTACCGCTTCAAGGGCGTGCTGCTGCGCCCCGCGCGCGTGGTGGTGCGCAAGTACCAGGAGTGAGGCGGCGGCAGCGGCGGCGCGCCTGAAGGCTGTTTCCGTTCATCCGACACACCATGCCGACGCAGACCAAGGACTTCTACCGCATTCTGGGCGTCGCCGAGAACGCCAGCGCGGACGAGATCAAGAAGGCGTACCGCAAGCTCGCCAAGCAGTACCACCCCGACGCGAACCGGAACAACCCGTCGGCGGCGGAGCGCTTCAAGGAGGTCTCCGAGGCGTACTCGGTGCTCTCCGACGAGGGCAAGCGCAAGCAGTACGACCAGATGCGCAGGCTGGGCGCCTTCGGCGGCGGCCTGGGCGGCTTCCGCCCCGGCGCCCGGCGCCCCGGCGGCGCGGGTGCGGGCGCGGGCGCCGGGGGGCAGACGTTCACCTTCGACGACCTGGACCTCGGCGACATCGGCGGGCTGGGCGACATCTTCGGCTCCATCTTCGACTTCGGGAAGAAGTCGCGGGGCCGCGCCTCGGGCCCGCAGCGCGGTGAGAACATCGACTACGCGGTCGAGATCCCCTTCAAGACGGCGGTGCGCGGCGGCACCATCACCGTCACCCTGCCGGTCACCGAGGACTGCCCCGTGTGCGGCGGCTCGGGCGCCAAGCCGGGGACGCCCGTCATCATCTGCCCCGAGTGCAACGGCAAGGGGACCATCACCTTCGGGCAGGGCAACTTCGGGGTCACGCGCCCCTGCCCCAACTGCCTGGGCAAGGGCAAGGTCCCCCAGGAGCCGTGCGAGAACTGCCGGGGCACGGGCCAGCTCCGCCAGCAGCGCACCGTCAACATCAACGTCCCCGCGGGGGTCGACGAAGGCTCCAGGCTGCGGCTGGCGGGGCAGGGCGAGAAGGGCGCGGGCGGCGGCCCGCCGGGCGACCTGATGCTCACCTTCCGCGTGCAGCCCGACCGCTTCTTCACGCGCGAGGGGCTGGACCTGCACTGCACCATCCCCGTGAACATGGCGCAGGCGGTGCTGGGCTCCAGGGTGAAGGTGCGCACGGTGGACGGGAAGGGCGTGGTGCTGAAGATCCCGTCGGGGACGCAGAGCGGCACGCGCTTCCGCATCAAGGGCCAGGGCGTGGAGAAGGGCGGCCGCCGCGGCGACCAGTACGTGCGCGTGCAGGTGGAGGTCCCCGAGCAGCTCTCCGACGAGCAGAAGCAGCAGTTCGAGCAGTTCGCCGCCGCCGCCGGCCTGCGCCACTGAAGTGCGTGAGTGCGTGAGTGCGAAGGGCAGCCTTCTTGCTCCGGCCCCGCCGGACGCGTGAGCGAAAAGGTCAGACGACGATCAGGGGGGAAGAGGACGAGGGGGGAAGATGAGCCACACGTTCACCGACGAGAACCTGATGACGTGGGAGGCGTTCGCGTCCAGCGGGCGCTTCGGGCTGGCCGAGCGGCCGACGATCGTCTTCAACTGCCTGTCGGACCCCACCGTGCGCCCGCGCTACGTCGAGCGCCCCGGCGACGAGGCCGACGCCGAGGAGCAGGTCATCGAGTACGACGAAAAGCAGCTCCGCGAGCTGCTCAACCAGTCGAAACCGCTGGATTGAGCTTCGACGGCGGACGAACGAGAGGGGCGCGGCTCATCGGCTGCGCCCCTCCTCGCTTCCCCGGACATTCGATTCCGGGCGAGCCGCGCGAATTGGACTCACACAGAGGACACAGAGGTCACGGAGAACTTCAACTCCTCTGTGTTCTCTGTGTCCTCTGTGTGAGCCAAGCCGTTCGTCGTTACGGAAGAGATCTGGGGATCACGAGACGAGCCCGCTCCCGCTCCGCGCCAGCACCACCTCCACCATCCGCGCGCCCTCCGGCGTGGCGAGCATCTCCAGCGGCGAGTGACTCTGCAGCGCGCGGTTGCGCCGCCGCAGCCACTCGACCGCTTCCGCGGCGGTGCCGAGCGTCTCCTTCGCGCGCAGGGCCACTCGGGCCAGGCGCGCCAGGCGCTCCGACTCGTCCGGCTTCAGCCGCTCGCCGCGCGAGCGCCGGCGCGCGGCCGTCTTGCGCGGGACCACGCAGCGCTCGATCTCGCCCGGCGTGAAGCCGAACTCCGCCGTCACCGCGTCGAGCGCCGCGACCGGCAGCCCCGACCTGAGCGCCGCGTCCCAGTCCTCGTCGGAAACGATCTCCGGGAGCACGCCGCTCTCGCCCAGCAGTCTGGCAACGGGATTCGGGGCCATTCGTCACCCGGGTCGGAGCGGAAGCGTGGCGATCATCACATAAACGTACGGGGCCCGGTCGGAAATTCCAACCGGGCCTCGCAAACCGGGACTCGCCGCGCCGGCCGCTACGCCGCGATCCGGCCGCCGCCCAGCACCAAGTCGCCGGCGAACATCACCGCCGACTGTCCCGGCGAGACCGCGCGCTGCGGCTGGTCGAACTGCAGCGTGATAGAATCGCCGTCCAGCCTCGCGACGGTGGCGGGGACGGCGCGGGCGCGGTGGCGGATCTGCACCGTCACGCGGTCGCCGGGCGCGGGGAGCGCCGCCAGCCAGTTCAGCTCGCCCATGGTCACGTCGGCGCGGTGCAGCTCCTCCAGCGTGCCGACCACCACCTCGCGCCGCTCCGGCCGCGTGCCGACCACGTACAGCGGCAGGGAGCGTCCGCCGCCCAGGCCGCGCCGCTGGCCCACCGTGTAGCGCGCGTACCCCTCGTGCTCGCCCACCACCTCGCCGGCGGGCGTCACCAGCTTTCCCGGCGCCAGGGCCGCGTGCTCCCTCCCCAGCCGCTTCTCCAGGAAGCGCGGGTAGTCGCCGTCGGGCACGAAGCAGATCTCCATGCTCTCCGGCTTCTCCGCCGTCGCCAGGCCGAGCTCGCGGGCGATCTCGCGCACCTCGGGCTTGGTCAGCTCGCCCAGCGGGAACATGAGCTTCGGCAGCAGCTCCGGCGGCAGTGCCCAGAGGAAGTAGCTCTGGTCCTTGTTGGCGTCCACCCCGCGCAGCAGCACCGGGCGGCCGTGGGCGTCCGTGCCCATGCGCGCGTAGTGGCCGGTGGCGATGGCGTCGCACCCCAGCATCTGGCCGCGGCGCAGCAGGTCGCGGAACTTGGTGTTGCCGTTGCAGCGCACGCACGGGTTGGGCGTGCGCCCCGCCGCGTACTCGCCCACGAAGTCGTCGATCACGTCGCGCGTGAACTCGCGCTCCACGTCGAACACGTAGTGCGGGATCCCCAGGCGGTCGGCCACCCGCTTCGCGTCCAGGATGCCGTCCAGCCCGCAGCACGTCCGCGACGGGCCGGCCGCCTCGGCCTCCGCCTCGGAGTAGCAGAAGGTCTTCATGGTCACGCCGACGACGCGGTGCCCCTGCTCCACCAGCAGCGCCGCCGCCACCGACGAGTCCACGCCGCCCGACATGGCGACGAGGACGGTCTTCTTCTCCATCTTGCTGCGTCTGAGTGGTTGATCCGGAACGACTTCGCCCGCCCTGCTACACCGAACTCCCGCTTGGGGTCGAATTTGCCTCGGCTGCGTAGGCGAACACGGCCCGCAGCGCCTCGGGCGTGAGCTGCGGATAGCTCTCCAGCACCTGCGCGTGCGTCCAGCCAGCAGCGAAGAGCCCGAGCACAAACTCGACGGACAGTCGGGTCCCGCGTACGACCGCCTTCCCCGTCAACACGGCAGGGTCGGAGTGGATGTATTCGCGCCAGTGCATTGGTCCTCTTTGGTGCTTGGCTGGGCAGATTACTGAGCTTTCACATGCAGAGTTGCTAAGTCACTCGACAACGACCAACTCCCATGGATAGCCGAAGACAGCTAACACTGCACCCCTCCAGAGAATTCGCTCGTCCTCTCCGAACGCCACCTCCGGTGGAAGAAAACTGTCGCCGGGCAACCAGCTATCCCCATTCACAGCAAGAGCATTGAGCCAAGGTAAACCACGGGGTCGACAGATCTTATCGCGAATGAACCCGAGTGGATAACTAAGACTAACTGGGGCAATCTTACGTCCCTCAGCCATCCCAATTGCAGCGGCAATTTCGCCGTATGACTCAACGCGCATCTGCTCCGCCAACACCTTCAGATGCTCAAATACCGCACGAGTATTCTTCGGGGCTTCGTTCCAGATCGACATGGTATCCCCCTCCTCGCTTTCGTCGGATGGTTATTTGATCGCTAGGGATTCTTGCAAGTACGCATCCTGGTACGTTTAGCCACTCATTGTCCTACCCCGCCAGCGCGCGCAGCCGCTCCACCACCGCCGGGAACACCGCCAGCGCGCGGTCGATGTCGGCATCCGTCGTCGGCCAGCCGAGGGAGAAGCGCACCGAGGGGCCGGCCACCTCGCGGGGGATGCCCATGGCGGTGAGCACGTGGCTCGGCTCCACGGCGCCGCTGGAGCACGCCGAGCCCGACGACGCGGCGATCCCCTCCAGGTCCAGCGCCATCAGCAGCGCCTCGGGGTCGGCGCCGGGGACGGAGACGTTGAGGATGGTCGGCAGGCGCTCGGCGCCCGCGGCGTTCACCACCAGTTCGGGAACGCGCTCCTTGAGCCCCGCCTCCAGCCGGTCGCGCAGCGCCCCCAGGCGCGCCATCTCCGCCACGCGCCCCTGCTCCGCCGCCTCGGCCGCCGCCGCGAACGCCGCCGCGCCCGCCACGTCCTCCGTTCCGGGCCGGAGCGCCCGCTCCTGCCCGCCGCCGTGCAGCAGGGGCGCCAGCTGCGTCCCCCGGCGCACGAAGAGCGCGCCGATCCCCTTGGGCCCGCCCAGCTTGTGCGCGCTGAAGGAGAGCATGTCCACCGGCACCTCGTCCACGCGCACGGGCACCTTTCCCAGCGCCTGCACTGCGTCGGAGTGGAAGGCCACCCCGCCCGACTCGCACAGCCGCGCGATGGCGCGCACCGGCTGCACGGCGCCCACCTCGTTGTTAGCCCACATCACCGAGACCAGCGCCGGCAACTCCGCGAAGGTGGCCTCCAGCGCGTCCAGCCGCACCAGGCCGTTCTCGTCCACCGGCACCACGCGCATCCGCGAGCAGCCCTCGGCCTCGGCGGCGTGCGCGGCGGCCAGCACCGCCTTGTGCTCCACCGCCGAGCAGACCACCGGCGAGCCGCGCCGCACCCGCGCGCGCCCCAGCACGGCCAGGTTGTCGGCCTCCGTCCCCGCGCGGGTGAAGAACACCTCCGCGGGAGCCGCGCCCAGGACCGCGGCCAGGCGCGCCCGGGCGTCCTCCAGCGCCGCCCGCGCCTCGCGGCCGAAGCGGTGGATGCTGGAGGGGTTGCCCCAGCGCTCGGTGAGCAGCGGCAGCATCGCCTCGCGCGCCTCGGGGCGCAGGGGCGTGGTGGCCGCGTGGTCCAGGTAGACGGGCGAACCGTTCATCGCGCGAACCTTCCGGCGGGGGGCTCCTGGTCGGCGCCCGGAGGAGTTATCTTTCGACTGTGCAAAGTATTACGACAGTCTTGAGGCACCGTTCGCTTTGTGGTACATTGCCGGGGGAAAGCCGCGCCCCACCGCCCCGCTGAGGTCCCCATGATCCCACCGCTCCCGGCTGCCCGGCCCGCCACCTTCCGCACCACCGTCCACGGCACCGTCTTCGGCGACCGCGCGACGCACCTGCGCGAGGTGGAGCAGGGCGACACGCTGCTGCTGATCCCCGACCCGCCGATCGAGGAGGACCCGGCGGTGTGGGTGCACCTGGCCGGCGGCGACCCGCTGGGGCACCTGCCGCCCGAGATCAACCAGTGGCTGGCCCCCTGGCTGCTGCGCGGCGGCTTTGCGACGGCCACCGCACTGCGCGTGCGCGGCTCCGACGTCCCCAGCTGGAAGCGGCTCCTCATCGAAGTCCATTGCGCGGAGCCCAGCGCGTCGTAAAGATACAACGCAGCACCCGGAGACGGGCCAGTCTCCGGATCCCTCTCACGCCCCTCGGGGCGACCTGGCAGCCGGGCAACCGTGACTGCGCCGAGGCCGGGGGCTGGCCCTCCCACAGACGCAAGCGGCGCCGCGATTCCCCGGAATCGCGGCGCCGGTGCGTTTCCCTTCCTCTACGCTTCGCTGGCTTCCGCCCGGGCGAGGCAGGCGTCGCCCTGCGAGACCCGTCGCGATCAGATGCTGCGGACGGGGAGGGCGACCACGTCGTCCACCTGCATGGTCTCGGCGACGTGGAAGGGCTCGCCGTAGGCGGTGCGGATGAGCGAGCCGTAGCGGGCGGCGTGCATCCGCACCTGGTCGTAGAGGGGCCGGTCGCCGCCGGGGAACACCTCGCCGCCCCACGTCTTCCCGTCGAACTGCGACGCGTAGCACCGCACCGCCTCCATCTTCACCTCGATGAAGTCGGAGATGTCCACCACGAAGCTGGGCTTCACCGGGTCTTCGCGGTAGGTGAGCGCGTAGAGCAGCTTGTGCGGGCGGTGCGCAGGCCCAGGCGCCGGGAACTTGCCGATGCCGGCCAGGAAGCAGGCGTCGTAGGCGAGCTGGCTGGCCACGCGGTGGTCGGGGTGCCGCCCGGCGGAGTAGGGGAGGATGACCACCCGCGGCCGGAACGCGCGCACGAGCCCGGCGACCAGCGCGCGCGTCTCGGGCGTGTTGACCAGCCCCGCGTCCGGCAGCCCCGCGTTGCGCCGCGCGGCGACCCCCAGCACCTTCGCCGCCGCGTCGGCCTCCTGCCCGCGCAGCTCCGCGCTTCCCTCCGTCCCCCGCTCGCCCATGGTCAGGTCGAGGATGCCGACGCGGTACCCCTGCGCCGCCGTCTTCGCGAGCGTCCCCCCCACCAGCAGCTCCGCGTCGTCACGGTGCGCGGCGATGCACAGCAGGTCCACCGGCGGCGCGGGCGCTTCCATCTCGTTGGTCATCTGGATCGTGGTCGGGTCCGTCGCAAAGGCGGCCGGGTTCGTCGCGCTTCGACCGGCATCGGCGCGGCCGCGAGGAGCCCCCCTCCCCGGCCCTCCCCCCGCTGCGCGGTGGGAGGGAGAACTACACGTGGCCGAGGGTGGCGCGACGCGCGGAACTCGTCCCCCGGAGTCCGCGAAGGCGGACTTTGCGCCGTCGTAGCCCCCGATTTCAACCGGGGACAACCGGCGGGGCGACGAACGGGCTGCGAACGGCGTCGAACATGGCCACGCCGCCGGGCCGCAAGATGCCGCAGCCCCCGCCCCGCGCGCAACCGAAGCGCGAAGGCGGGGGCTCTCGATCGTCGTACTCCCGTACTTTCGTACTCCGTACCTCGCACCCTACTCGTACCGCAGCGCCTCCACCGGATCCAGCCGCGCCGCCTTGTTCGCCGGGTAGAGCCCGAAGACGATGCCGGTGAACGCCGCGATCGCCAGCGCCCAGAGGACCGACGAGAGCGGCACCGCGGCGGGGACGGGGGTGAACGCCTTGAGCAGGAGCGCCCCGCCCGCCCCGAACAGCAGCCCGAACACCCCGCCGATGAAGGTGACGGTGGTGGACTCCACCAGGAACTGCCAGAGGATCTCGCTCCTGCGCGCGCCCAGCGCCTTGCGCACCCCGATCTCGCGCGTGCGCTCGGTCACCGAGATCAGCATGATCCCCACCACGCCCACGCCGCCCACGATCAGCCCGATCCCCGAGAGCACCGTCATCACCAGGCGGATCGCCCCCGTGATGCCGCCGACCAGGTTCACGAACGCCTCCTGGCGCACCAGGGCGAAGTTGTTCTCGTCGCCCGGCTTGAGCCGCCGGAGGGTGCGCATGGCCATGGTCACCTCGTCCATGGCCTCGTCCTGCGTGTGCCCCGGCGCGGGGACGATCCACAGCTCCACCCACTCGTCGTAGATCGGGAGGAACTTGAAGGCGGCGGTGGCGGGGACGATGGCCCAGATCGGCCTGCCGCCCTGGAAGACGTTGGGCTTGGGCTTGTAGACGCCAACCACCTCGAACACGTTCCCGGCCATCCGCACCTGCTTCCCCACCGCGCCCGCCTCGCCGAAGGCGCGCTTCGCCAGCTCCTCCGAGAGCACCGTCACCGGGGCCGAGCGCTCCAGGTCGGAGGGGAGGAAGTTGCGCCCCTCCAGGAAGTCGCCCTGCCAGTAGGTGGTCCAGTCGATGCCCATCGCGATCACCTGGACCCCCGCCAGCTCCTTCGCGCCCACCTTCAGGTCGGCCGTCGCCGGCGCCATCGGGGTGGCGCTGCGCACCGAGGGAAGCTCCTCCAGCATCCGCCCCTCGGCCAGCGTGATCTTGGGCTTGCCCGCGAAGGGGTCGTCGTCGGTGAAGCGGATCTGCGTCTCGTCGACGCGGGTCATCTTGAAGTTGGCGGGGCCGATCGCCTCGAAGTTGTCGGCGATCCCCGCCTCCACCCCGTTCATGATCGCGCCCATCCCCGTGACGGTGGCCACCCCGATCCCGATCCCCAGGATGGTGAGGAAGGCGCGCACCTTGTCGGAGCGCAGCGCCGCGATGGCGATCTGCACCCCCTCGCGCGTGCTCTGCAGGTTCACGGCTCGCTCCTCACTCGGCCCGGAGGGCCACGATCGGGTCCAGCCGCGAGGCGCGGTACGCCGGGTACACCCCGGCCGCCAGCCCCACGCCCACGCCCAGCCCCACCGCCAGCGCGATCGACCAGGGCGCCACGCTGGTGGGGAGCGGCGTGGCGGCCTGCACCGCCTTGGCCAGCAGCACTCCCAGCCCGATCCCCAACAGCGCGCCCGTGCCGGAGAGCGCCGACGCCTCGAAGAGGAACTGGAGGAGCACGTCGCTCCGGCGCGCCCCCAGCGACTTGCGGATGCCGATCTCGCGGGTGCGCTCGCTCACCGACACCAGCATGATGTTCATGATCACCACGGCGCCCACCACCAGGCTGATCCCCACCAGCCCGGGGAGCGCCAGCAGCAGGATCTGACGGATCTTGGTCCAGAAGGAGAGCGACTCCTCGGCCGTCTCCAGCGCGAAGTCGTTCGGGTCCCGCGGGCCGAGCCCGTGGCGGACGCGCATCAGGCTCTCCAGCTCGGCCTTGGCCAGCGGGATCAGCCGGTCCTCGGGGACCTTGAAGGTCAGCTCGTCCACCGTCCCCCGGCGGCCGTTGTTCACGAAGCCGTCCAGGTCGGAGCGGATCGGGGCGATCGCCTGGTTGTCCAGGCTCATCCCGAAGAGCTTCCCCTGCTTCTCCAGCACCCCGATCACCCGGTAGGGGAAGTTGCGGATGCGCACCTCCTGCCCCAGCGGGTCGCGGTCCTCGAAGAGCGCCGCCGCCACGTCCTTGCCGATCACCACCACCGGGAGGCCCATCTCGTCCTCCTGGCGGTTGAAGGGGCGGCCGCTCTCCAGCGCCATCTCGCGCACCTGGAACCAGGAGGCGCTGGCGCCGGTCACCCACACGTTCTGGGCCTCGCGCCCGCGCGGCCCCAGCACCCGGGTCATGTTGCTGGCGGAGAGGGCCACGGTGCCCGGCGTCTCCATCCGCTCCGCCAGCCAGTCGGCGTCTTCGAAGCGGATCCGCGGCCGGCGCCGCCACTCGCGCCACGTCTGCGCGTCGGCGTCGTCGATCTGGGGCCACCGGCGCAGCGTCACCGAGTTCACCCCGTAGACGAGCCCCTTGAACTCCTTCTCGACGTACTGGTTCATCCCCTCGATCAGGGTGATCACCGCGATCAGGAAGGTGACCCCCACCACGGTGCCCAGCACGGTGAAGAAGCCGCGCAGCTTGTGCGCGCGGATGGCCTCGAAGGCCATGCGCAGCGCCTCGCCCGAGCGCATGTCCTCACGCCTCCGTGAGCGCCGGCTCGGGCTCGGCCGCGGCCGCGCGGGCGCGCGCGGGGGTGGGCACCTGCGCCCGGTCGCTCTCGATCCTGCCGTCGCGCAGCGTCACCACGCGCGCGGCGTGGGCCGCGATGTCGGCCTCGTGGGTCACCATGATGATGGTCTGCCCCTCGGCGTTCAGCCGCGCGAAGAGCCCCATGATCTCCTCGGAGGTGGTGGAGTCCAGGTTCCCCGTGGGCTCGTCGGCCAGGATGATGGAGGGGCGCGTCACCAGCGCGCGGGCGATGGCCACCCGCTGGCGCTGCCCGCCCGAGAGCTCGTTGGGGCGGTGGTCCATGCGGTCGCCGAGCCCCACGTGCACGAGCGCCTCCTCGGCCCGGGCGCGGCGCTCCTTCCGCCCCACCCCGCCGTAGACCAGCGGCAGCTCCACGTTCTCGAGCGCCGTGGAGCGGGGGAGGAGGTTGAAGGTCTGGAAGACGAAGCCGATCTCGCGGTTGCGCACGCGGGCCAGCTCGTCGTCGTTCATCCCCGCCACCTTCTGCCCGTTCAGCACGTACTCGCCCGCCGTGGGCGAGTCCAGGCAGCCGATCAGGTTCATCAGCGTGGACTTCCCCGACCCCGACGGCCCCATGATGGCCACGTACTCCCCGCGGAAGATCCTGAGGTCCGCCCCCTGCAGCGCGCGCACGACTTCCGCGCCCATCTCGTAGTGCTTCTGCAGGTCGCGCGTCTCGATGATCGGAGTCCCCTCGACCGGCGCCCCGCCGTTGCCGCTCACGAGCCCCTCCGGGCCCGGCCGCGGCCCCTGGCGCCCCCGGCCTCTTCGGTGCGCACCGGGTCGCTGTCCTCCAGCTCGCGCACGGCCTGGAAGGTCCCCGACACCACCGTCTCGCCGCCGCGTAAGCCCCGCTTCACCTCGAAGTACTCGTCGCCGGTGATCCCGGTCTCCACCGGCACCCACTCCGCCTTGCCGTCCCGGACGACGAAGACGCCCTGCACCTCCGCGTCCTCGGTGCCCCTCTGCTGGCCGCCGGCCTGGCGCACGCGGTCCTTGCGCTCCTTCTCCTCCTCCGCGTCGCCCGCCTTGAAGCGCTTGCCCGCGCTGTCGCGCACGGTGAGCGAGATGATGGGGATCGCGAGCGCGTTCGTCCGCTGGTCGGTGACGATCTCGGCCGTGGCCGAGAGGTCGGGGCGCAGCGCCTCCGGCGGGTTGTCGAGCGTCACCACCACCTCGTAGTCCACCGACTGCTGGTCGCCGCCGCCCGCCTGCTGCGCCGCCGTCTGCAGCGCGCTGTTGGCGATGCGGGTGACCCGCCCCGAGAACGTCTGCCCGGCGAAGGCGTCGATCTTCACCGACGCGCTGTCGCCGGCCGAGATGCGCGGCAGGTCGGTCTCGTCGACGCGCACCTTGGCCTCCATCACCGTCAGGTCGGCGATGGTGAGCAGGAGCGAGCCCGGGTTGTTCATGGTGCCGATGATCGCCGTCTCCCCCTCCTCGATGTTGAGCCGGGTGACGCGGCCGCTCATGGGGGCGCGGATGGTGGTCTTGGAGAGGTTGTCGCGCGCCTGCGAGAGCGAGGCCTGCGCCTGCTGCACCGAGTAGCGGGCCGCCTGCACGCCGGCCTCGGCCACCTGCGCCTGGGTGCGGGCCTGGTCCACCTCCTGGGCCGAGATCAGCTCGCGCCCCTGCGCCAGCATCTCGGCGCGCCGCAGGTCCGCCTGCGCCTTCAGCTGCTGGGCGCGGGCCTCGGCCTCGCGGGCGCGGCTCTGCGCGACGGCCGCCTCGGCCTGCCGCACGGCCGCCGCGTACTGGCTGGGGTCGATGCGCAGGAGCAGGGCGCCGCGGTCCACCCACTGCCCCTCCTCCACCGCCAGCTCGATCACGCGCCCCGAGATGTCGGCCGAGATGTCGACCTTGCGCTTGGGCTCGATCTTCCCGCTGGCGGTGACGATCGACACCAGGTCGCGCCGCCCCACCGTCTCGGTGCGCACCTCGCGCCCGCCCCGCTGCCCGTTGCCGGCCAGCGCGACCGCGGAGAGGATCGCGATCGCCGCGACCACCCCCAGGGCGATCAGCAGCTTCTTCATCTTGGTCACCGTTCGGCTGTCCGTCAGAGCGTGTATCGTGAAGACCCGCGAGAGAGACGTGAGTGCGTGAGTGCGCTGGGGCCGGGAGCAGGGACGCACTTCCGCACTACCGCACTCACGCACTGCGGTTTGGGCGTGTCCCTCCGCTGCGCTCCGGGCCGGGCTGCGCGCGCCGTAGGGCACGATACCGCTGTGCCCAACGGCGCCGGGACCCGGTCGCGCCCAACCCCACGGCGCGCCCGGGTCCCGGCCCTCCGGGCGCGCATCCCTCACGCAACTTCAGGTGACAGGGGACAGGTGACAGGGGACAGCCGGCGACCGCCTCTGCTCCCGTCCCGCCGTTCAGCACTCAGCACTCAGCACTTCGCACTTCCCTACCGCAGCCGCCGCCCCACCAGCGCCTCCAGCGCCGCCAGCGACTTGTGGTAGGCGAAGATCGCGTCGATGCGCGCCCGCTCGGCCTCGGAGAGGGAGGTCTGCGCGTCGGTCACCTCCACCGAGCTCGCCACGCCGAAGCGGAAGCGCTCCTGCGCCAGGCGCAGCTCCTCGGAGGCCTTCTGCACCACCTGCTCCTGGAGCTGGGCCGTCTCGTAGGCCGTCTGCACCGCCAGCAGGGCGCCCGCGATGTCGGTGCGCAGGTCCAGCTCCTGCCGCTGCACCGCCAGCTCCGCGTCCTGCGCCTGCACCCGCGCCTCCTCGATCTGCCGCTCGCGCTGCAGCCCGTTGAAGATCGGCAGCGACAGCGAAAGGCTCGCCGTCATCGGCTGCGTGCTGAAGCCGAAGGGGAAGCTGGGGTTCTGCGAGCGCACGGAGCGGCGCACGCTGTCGGCCACCGTGGGGAGCTGGGTGTTGAACGGCGAGCAGTCCTCCTCGGGCTTGCCCAGCAGCCGGTTCAGCTCGTTGCCCTGCAGGCACCCGTTGAACTGGCCCTGGGTGTTGCGCAGCTCGCTGGCGATGAGCGGGTCCAGGTCGCCCGCCGAGTACACCGACCCGCCGAAGCCCATCCGGAAGGAGACGCTGGGCAGGTACTGGGTGCGCGCGGCGCGCACCCCGGTGCGGGCGGCGCGGGCGCTGGCGCGGGCGGCGTCCAGGTTCGGGTTCCCCGCCAGCGCCATCGCCACCAGCTCGTCGGCGCTCCACCTGGGCGCGAAGAGCTGGAAGGTGGAGGCGAGCTTCGTGTCCGGCGGCAGCAGGGTGCCCATCAGCCGCCCCAGCCGGAGCAGCTCGGTCTGGTAGGTGTTCTTGCGCTGCACCACGGCCACCGCGGCCTGGCCGCGCTGCACCTCGGCGCGGCGCAGGTCCAGCGGGGTGCCGGCGCCCACCTCCAGGCGGGCCCGGGCCAGCCGCTCGTGCTCCTGCGTGCGTCCCACCTCGCGCTCGGCCTGCGCCACCTGCTCCAGCGCCTGCAGGGCGGTGAGGTACTGCTGCGACACCTGGCTCACCAGGTTGGCCTCGTAGCCCTCGATGCGCTCGCGCGTGGCGCGGTCGTTGGCGCGGGCGATGGCCGGCTCCATCAGCTTCTGGCCGTCGAGCCGGTAGCCGATCCCCAGGTTGTAGCTCGACGAGTAGTAGGGCGGCGAGCTCTGCGCCAGGCGGAACGCCCCGGCGCGCTGCTCGCCGGGGGCCTGGTAGCCCAGGCTCCCCGACACGTCGGCCGAGGGGAGGAAGTCGAAGCGCGCCGCGCGCAGCGCCGCCCGCGTGCTGCGGACGTCGTTGCGCTGCATGAGCATGTCGGGGTTGCGCTCGCGCGCCGTGGCCACCGCCTGCTCCAGCGTGAGCGTGGGCCCGTCGGTCCGCACCGACGCGGCGGCCGGGGCGGGCGGCGGGGGCGGGGTGACCTGCGCGGCCAGGGCGGCCGGCGCGGCCAGGGCGAGGGCGAGCGCGGCGCCGGGGCGCCGAAGGAGGGTGCGCATGGGTTCTACGGGGTTGAAAACGCGAGCGTACGGGCGGCCCCCGCCGCGGACGGGGCGGAAGTACGGGGACCGCCGGGAAAAGTTTCAGGCTCCGGCGCCGCCGCCGGCCACGCCCATCAGCAGCCCGGCCACCAGGCCGATGCCGATCACGAGGGCGAAGAGCACGGCGGCCGGGAGCCCCCAGCCGCGGCGGCGGTTCACCACCGCGCCGCCGATGGCCAGCAGCAGCACCCACCAGATCGTGAACGGGCCGAGCGCGCGCAGCACTCCCAGCAGCGGCCCCGGCTCCAGGTCGGGCGTCAGGACGGACAGGTCGAGCGTCAGGTCCAGCCGCCCCGAGGCGAACTGGAGGAGGCTGATCACCAGGTAGCCCAGCGAGGAGGCCAGCGACGCCCAGGCGGCCACGCCCACGTGCTTCAGGTAGCCGGCGTCGCCGCCCAGCATCACCCCGAAGAGCACCCAGAGGATGGCGCCCACGATGAACGGCATGACCGCGGTGGAGACGAGCCCGCCCACCAGGAAGAAGACGCGGGTCATGGCCACCTGCGCCTCCATGGCCCCGGGCGGCGGCGTGGCCGTCTGCCCCATGCGGCGGGCCTGCTCCAGCGAGAAGTCCATGAGCTGCTGGTCGGAGACCAGCGCCAGCCGCAGCGCCTCGACCACGGCGACGAAGAGGAACCCGACCAGGATCGGCGCCAGCCAGGCCGCCGCGCGGTCGTCTTCGCGCAGCTCCGCGAACAGCCTGCCGGGCGAGAAGAAGAGGTCCGCCACGCGCTGGGGCAGGGAGCTCGGCCGCGGCGGCTCCGCCACGCCGGGCGCGTCACCGGGGTGGGCGACGGTGATGGACATGGTCCGTGTTTCAGGCGTTTCGGTCGCGGGGCGAGCCGCCCCGGCGGGAAGGGGACCGTTCAATATAACCCGCGGCGCGGGGCGTGTAAACGACCGTGCTTCGCGGTAAAATCCTGCGCGGGCGTGAGTTGCAGCTCGGTGGCGGGAAGTGCGCGGCGCCGGCGGGAGACCCTCCCTCCGGCGCCGCGGATCCGCTCCCGTGAGCCCTCGATTTCAGCGGGGGAGCTCGGTGCGGACGGCCTGGTAGCCGCGGGCCGGGATCTCGACCTTGACCACGCGGTTCAGGGCGTCGACCCAGACGTGGTGCTCGCCGCCGTCCTGGAGCTGCACCACCAGGTGGAAGAGGCGGGCGCTCCTGTCGCCGACCTGCACCGTCTCCTGGCCGCGGTCGGCCACGGTGGCCATCACCTGGCGGTTCTCGCGGGGGACGATGACGGGGACGCGCCCCGAGTGGAGCCGCTGGGCGAGGAAGTAGTAGAGGTGCGCCACCCCCTCGTCGAGCACCACGGCGCCGGAGCTGGCCACGTACTCGCGCAGCTGCTCGCCCGAGGCGGTGACGATGCGGGCGCTCACCCGCCCCTGGCCGATGTCGCCGGCGATGCGCCCCGGGGCGTCGCCGCCCACGTCGATCTCGTAGCGCACGGGGTCGGCCTGGAGGCCGGTGGCGCGCAGCCGCGGCCGGAGCTCCAGCGAGCCGCTCGGCAGGCGCAGGCTCACGCGGCCGCTGGCCAGGTACACCACGCCGGTGCCGCTGCCGGTCTGCTGGATGCGGAACTGCTCGGTCCCCACCTCCTGCCCGCCCACGCTCACGCGGAAGGTGCCCGAGTCGGCGGGCTCGGCCTGCGCCAGGAGCGGCGCGGCGGCGAGCCCGGCGAAGAGGGCGGCGGCGTGGAGGAGCGCTCTATGCTGGGTCATCACACGTCCTTTGGGTTCGCGGAAGCGCCGGTTGGGTACCCCGGCAGGGGGGCGGGGGTTTCGGGTACGGGGTACGGAGTACGGAGTGCAAGGACAGTGCGAAGTGCGCGGTGCGAAGTGCGAAGTGCGGTGTGCAAAGTGCGAAAGGTCGAGGCGCTGCGACGGGATCGGCGTCGCGCGGGGGCCCTTTCCCTGGCGCCTGAGGCGCTGTTCCAGGACAGCCCGGGGGAGAGACCTCCTCGCCGCGGGGAGACGGGACCTGTCCTTCGCGGCGGACGCAGGGACGCGCGCAGGGGCCCCTCATCCGCCGCCTCGGAGCGGCGACCCTCTCCCGACTTCGGGGCCCGGCTTCGGGAGGGGTGGACTTTACGTCTGGTACGAGGATGGAGGTCGGTGCCAGCTGTTCCCTGTCTCCTGCTTTTGCGTGAGGGATGCGCGCCCGGAGGGCCGGGACGGCGCCGCCACAGGGGTATCGTGGCGGCGGTGGCCCGGCGCCGTTGGGCAGCGTCGTTTGCTGCCCTACGGCGCGCGCAGCCCGGCCCGGAGCGCAGCGGAGGGACACGCCCGGAACCGCGGTGAGAAGTGCAAGGTGCCGAGTGCCAAGCCCATGCGGGCGATCCCGTACCTCGCACCCCGTACTCCGTACCATCGCACTTCGCACTTCGCACCTCGCACTTCCGCACTCACGCTCCTTCGGTCGGCGCGGGGGGCGGGGCGATGAACACCTTGTGACGGATCTTCTGCAGGATATGTTCGTACATCTGCCTGCCTTTTTCGGCGCTGGCCCGCGTGGGGCGCCCCACGGAGCCGGGACACCCCTCGGGGAGCCGCGCCAGCCGGGCCACGGGGCGCCCGCCGGTGGGGACGTCCACGGGGAAGTCGCGCGCCCGGTCCATGCGCACCGCCTCGGGGCGCAGGTGCAGCACCAGCGAGGTGAGCGCCTCGCCGGCGTGCTCCGGCCCCCCTTCCGCTTCCAGGAATTGAGACAGGTCCACCGACAGCGCCTCCACCACCCGCACCCGCGCCCCGGCCGTACGCACCGTGGCCAGCGCCTCGACGTGCGGGTCGAAGCGGTTGGCCGTTACCGCGATGAACTCCTCGAAGCCCTGGCAGCTCCACGCGGCCAGCAGCTCGTTGAGCGCGCGGTGCAGCGTCTTGGGCCTCAAGCCCGCCGTGCCGGCCATGTCGCGCTCGCCGGGGACGGTGACGCCGTAGTGGAAGGTGGGCGCCCGCAGCACGCCGAACTCGCGCGCCAGGTCGGCCACCAGCGCCTCCACCACCACGGTGCCCGCGCCCACGGGGAGGTGCGGGCCGTGCTGGTCGCACGCGCCCACCGGCACCAGCAGGCGCCGGTCGGTGGCCAGGTGCGCGGCCACGTCGGTCCAGGGGAGGTCGGCCAGGGCGTAGCTCCTGGGGGGCGCGGTCGTGGCTGAGGTCATCGCTCGGGCGTCCTGGGAGGTGGAGGGCCCCGCCTCCGCCCGCCCCGCCGCGCGCCGGCCGGGGGGCGACGTGCTGGCGTGGGCGGGCGCCTGGGGCGCGGTGCTGGCGCTGGCGGCGTGGACGGCCGGGCTCTCGGCCGGGTGGCTCGCCGCCGCCGCCGTGGGCACGCTGCTCTGGGCGCTCTTCGCGCGCGCGGGGCGCTCCTGGCGCGTGGGGGCGGCCGCGGCGCTGGTGGCCGCCGTCAGTATAGGGGGCGCGGTGCAGTTTCGCCTGGGGCAGGTGGCGGGCGACTGGCCCCGGGTGCGCCGCGCGGCCGAGGACCGCGCCGAGGAGGAGCTGCGCGGCGGGCTGAACGGCCTCTTCGACGCCGGCTCGCGGGCGGTGGACTCGGCGGCCGCGCTGGCGGGGCGCGCGCCCGCGGCCACCGCGGGGCTCTTCCAGCGGGTGGAGGAGGCCCGGCGCGCCACCGGGGTGAGCGCGCTGGCCGTGTACCTCCCCGACGGCTCGCCGCTGGTGTGGGCGGGCGAGCACCGCGGCTCGGTCCCCGACTCGGTGCGCGCGGGGCTCCTGGCCGAGAGCTTCTCGGCGGGGCCCCTCTTCGGCTACGTCTACTTCGCCCGGCCGCTCGCCGGGGGGCGGGTGGCGGTCTCGGCGGTGCTGCTCGACGCGCACGTGGCGGTGGGGGAGGGCACCCGCCCCTACGCGGAGCGCTTCGCCGCGCGCTTCGGGGTGCGCCCGCGCTTCATCCGGCCGGACCTGGCGCCGCCGGGCGAGTCGGTGTGGGACTGGTCGTCCGCCGACGGGCGGGTGATCCTCAGCGTCCTCTTCGCCACCATCACCCAGGAGCGCTGGCGCGAGCGGGTGGCCTCGCGCGGGCGCTGGACGGCCGCGGCGGCGTGGCTCGCGGCGGCGCTCCTGCTGGCCCTGGCCTGGTACCGGGGCGGGGCGGGGCCGCCCGGGATCCCCGTGGGCGTGCTCACCGTCTCGCTCCTGGTCTTCCCCCTGGACCGGATGACCGGGGCGGAGGCGTTCTCGCCGCTGGGGTTCGTGCTCCCCGTGCTCCCGGGCGACGTGAGCCTGGGGCAGCTGCTCGTCTTCCTGGCCGGCGTGGCCGTCTGGATCCTCTCCCGCCCGCGGGTGGGGCGGCCGCTGGCGGCGCTCGCGCTCCCGGTGCGCGCCGCGCTCGCCGCCCTCGTGCTGGTGGGGGCGCTGTGGACGGTGCGCGAGGCGGTGGCGCCGGGGGTGCTGGCGGCGCGCTCGGCGGGGGGCGCCGCGCTCATCCTGGCGCTCTCCCTCCTCGCCTCGGTCCCCCTCCTGGCGCTGCTGGACCCCTCGGAGCGGGCGATGCCGTGGCGGCGGCGGATGGTCCTGGTGGTGCTGGCGCTGGCGGTGGCCGCCGCGCTCGCGCTGGGGGTGCTCCTCTGGTGGCGCCCCGGGCGCGAGGCGCCGCTCTGGACCGCGGCGCTCTGGGCGGTTCCCTTCGCGCTCGCCGCGGCGGCGCTCAGCCGGGCCGAGGTGGGGCGCGGGGCGCTCTTGCCCTGGGTGGTGGTGGGGTGGATCGGGACGACGCTGGCGCTGCCGCAGCTCTGGAGCCTGCACCTGAACGCCCGGCTGCAGGAGGCCGGGCGCGAGCTGGCGCGCCTGGGCGCGCAGCCCGACCCGTACCTGGACTTCCTCCTGCGCGACTTCGCCGAGGAGGTGCTGCGCCACGCGGCGGAGGGGCGCGAGGGGGTGAGCCTCCTCTACCAGTCGTGGGTGGAGGCGGGGGAAGGGGGGCTGGCGCAGGAGGGGTACGAGGCGAGCGTGACGCTCTGGGACGGCGAGGTGCCCGAGGCCGAGCTGCGGCTCACCGACGCGCCGGTGCCGCGCGACCGGCTGGACGAGGTGCTGCGCCGCGCGCGGGCGGCCGAGGAGCCGATCGTGGAGCGCTTCACCGACCAGGAGTGGCTGCACTACCTGCTGGCCGTCCCCCTCCCCGGCGGTCGCACGGTGACGGCCGCCGTCCCGCCGCGCCGGCACCTGGGGCCCTCCACCCAGCTCTCGCGCTTCCTGGAGCCGGCGGGCGAGGGCGAGGCCGGCGAGGCGGCCTCCCTCTCGCTCCTCCCCCCGGCGGACGGGCGCGCGCCCCCGCCCGACTCCCTGCGCTGGGGGGCGGCGCCGGGGGGGTGGCAGAGCGAGGCGGTGGTGCGCTTCCCCGTGGGGCCCGAGCACGCGCACCTGCTGGTGCCCGCGCCGCCCGGCCCGATCCTGCTGGCGCGGGGGGTGCTGGCCATGGCGCTGGTGCTGGCCGTGCTCACCGTGCTCTGGGCGGTGGCGCGCTCGCTCTGCGGCGAGCCGCTGGGGCTCGAGTCGGGGCAGTGGGGGTGGTTCTGGACCTTCCGCGGGCGGCTCACGCTCACCCTCTTCGTCTTCTTCCTGGTCCCCATGGCGGCGTTCGGCGCCACGGCGTACCGCACGCTCTCGCGCGAGGTGGCGCGCACGGCCGCCGCGCTGGCCGAGCGGGTGCTGGCGCAGTCCGCCGCGGAGTACCAGGGGGCCAGCCTGGGCGAGCTGGCGCGGCACGTGGGGGCCGACCTCCTCCTCTACCAGCGCGGGGTGCTGTCCCGGGCGGCGGCCGCGGAGGTGATCGAGCTGGGGCTCTACCACGCCTGGCTCCCGCCGCGCGTGTACCTGGAGTTCAAGGTGGGCGAGGCGGTGGAGGCCCAGGAGGAGCGCCGGCTGGCGGGGCACGACTACCTGGTGGCGTACCGCCGGCTCGGCCAGTCCGACGACGTGCTGGCCTCGCCCACCCCGCTGGCCTCGGGCGAGATCGCCCGGCGCCAGCGCGAGCTGGCCGACGTGGTGCTGCTGGCGGTGCTCTTCGGGGCGGCGTTCTCGGTGGTGCTCTCGCTCCTGGTGGGACGCGCCCTCTCGCGCCCGATCGAGGCCATGGGCCGCGCGGCGGCCAGCGTGGGCGAGGGGAACCTGCGGGTGCGGCTGCCGGCCCGGCGCAAGGACGAGTTCGGCCCGCTCTTCCGCACCTTCAACCGCATGGTGCGGGGACTGCGCGAGACGCAGGACGCGCTGGTGAGCGAGACGCGGCGCACCGAGGCGATCGTGGCCGAGGCGGGCACGGGCGTGGTGGCGCTCGACGCGGCCGGGCGGGTGGCGCTCATCAACCCGCGCGCCAACCAGATCCTGGGGGTGGAGGTGGAGGCGGGCGGGCGCATCCCCGAGGAGTTGCCGCTCCCCGCGGCGGTGGCGGCCACGGTGCGGGGCTTCCTGGCCTCGGGGGCGCGCGAGTGGACCGAGGAGCGCGAGGTGGACGCGCGGGTGGTGCGGCTCCGGCTCCGGCGGCTGGCCACCGAGGAGGGGGAGCGCGGGGCGGTGCTGGTGCTGGAGGACGTCACCGCCGAGATCCGCTCGGCGCGGGTGCTGGCCTGGGGCGAGATGGCCCGGCAGGTGGCGCACGAGATCAAGAACCCGCTGACGCCGATCAAGCTGGCGGTGCAGCACATCCGCCGCGCCTGGGGCGACCGCCGCGACGACTTCGGCGCCATCCTGGACCGCAACGTCGAGGCGGTGCTGCGCGAGATCGACCGCCTGGGCGGGATCGCCCGCGCCTTCAGCCGCTTCGGCACGCCGTCGGAAAGCGGCGAGCCGCTGGAGCGGGTGGACGTGCGGCGCGTGGCCGAGGACACGCTGGCGCTCTACCGCGGCGGCGACGACGGGATCGCCTACGTGCTCGACGTGCCGCCGGGGCTGCCGGAGGTGCGCGCGCGCGAGGGCGAGCTGCGCGAGGTGCTGGTGAACCTGCTGGAGAACGCGCGCGGGGCGCTGGACGGCGGCGGCGAGGTGCGGATCGCGGCGGCCCCGGCGGGCGGCGGGGCGTGGCTCGGGCTGGACGTGAGCGACACGGGCGAGGGGATCCCGCCGGAGCTGCTGCCGCGCATCTTCGAGCCCCGCTTCTCCACGCGCACCAGCGGCACGGGGCTGGGGCTCGCCATCGTGCGCCGCCTGGTGGAGTCGTGGGGCGCCGAGATCACCGTCGACTCCACCCCCGGCGAAGGCACCACGGTGCACCTGCGGCTCCGGGTGGAGGACGGGGCGGAGCCCTGACGCGGACAGCGAGACGACCTGCATCAACGTCTTCGTTCGCTGCACATCTTGCATATGCTGCACTTATAGGATAAGTTGCTTCCAGCGTTCAACGTGGAGGTGCAGCCATGCTGCTGGATGAGAAGATCGACGTTCTTGAGCCCACGCCTTCCGCCGTAAAGGCCGCGCGCCAGAGCCGCGGAGTTTTTGCCGAAGCCGTGGAAAAGATCGGAGGCAGGACCCGACACGGTCCGGTTCACCTTGAGGAGGTTGACCTGCCTGCGGAGGTGGTGCGCGCGCTGGCTCGCATCCTGGACGAGCTCGCCGAGGGCCGCACCGTCGCCGTCCATCGGGTGGCGGATGAGGACGACGAGGTCACGACCAACCAGGCCGCGCGCATCCTGGGGATGTCGCGTCCGACGTTGATCGACATCCTGGACAGAGAAGGGATTCCGTATCGGATGGTCGGCACCCACCGCCGCATCCCGCTCTCCGCATTGTTGGAGTACAGGAAGAAGATGGAGCGTGGGGGCGTGCGGACGCGTGGTCCTTCCCGCGAAGAGCGGCTGCGTGGCCTCGAAGAGATGGCGGATTTCACTGACAGGCTGGGTCTCGGCTACTGATGCCGCGGTGTCCGACCGCTGTTCTGGATGCCAACGTTCTTTTCCCTTTCCAGCTCCGGAACTTCCTGCTCCACCTGGCGGTGGATGGGATGTACGATCCGCTCTGGTCGGAGGAAATCGTCGAGGAGTGCGTGCGCAACCTCCGCGGGAGAGCGGGGATGAGCGAGGAGCAATGCGCCCATCTCGTCACTCAGATGCGCACGTACTTCCCGGATGCATGGGGATCGGGATACGCGAGGCGCGCAGATGCGCTCGTGCTGCCCGATGAGGGTGACCGCCACGTCGTGGCGCTCGCGGTGCACTATGAAGCGGAATTTATCGTCACCCGGAACCTGAAGCACTTCCCTCCCAACGTCCTCGGGCCCGCCGGAGTGGAGCCAGTCGATCCCGACCGTTTTGTGGAACTACTCTGGGATCGGGACTCCGTAAATGTCGTCCAAGCCGCTGAGCGCCACCGTCTGTCCCTCAAGCGGCATCCGCTCACGCCAGCCGGATACGTCGACTCTCTACGTCAGCATGCCGGCCTCCCGCGAGTCGCCGAGTTGCTCGCCGGCTCCGGATTTCTTGATCGAAGCTGAACTGCAGGCCGGACGGGGAGAAGGCCGGTGCCGCAGGTGGAAAGTCAGCCCAGCGCCGCGCGCAGCACCTCGGCGAGGGCCGCCACGTCCCGCTCGTCGTTGTAGACGTTGGGAGCGACGCGGATAGCGTCGCCGCGCAGGGAGACGGCGATGCGGCGCTCGGCCAGGAGCCGCTGGAGGCGGGGAAGCTCCACTCCGGCCGGCAGGCGGATGCCGAAGAGGTGGGCGCCGCGCCACGGCTCGTCCTCCACCGCGTAGCCGAGCGACCTGGCTTCGGCGATCAGGCCGCGGGTGAGCTCGCGGCAGTAGTGCTGCACTTCTTCCGGGCGCCAGGCGGTGACCTGCTCCAGGGCGGCCACCAGCATCGGCATCAGCGTGAAGTTGCTGCGCTCGCTCACGTCGTAGCGCACGGCGCCGGGCTGGTAGTCGTCGGCGTAGTCCACCAGGCGCGCGAAGTCCTCGCTCCCGCGCCGCGCGAGCCAGGTCTCCTCCAGCGGCACCCCGCCGTCGAAGCGCGGCCCGTACCAGGCCAGCCCCAGCGAGTACGGCCCCAGCAGCCACTTGTACCCGGCGCAGACCAGCGCGTCGGGCCGCACGCGGCGCACGTCCAGCGGCATGGCGCCCACCGACTGCGTCCCGTCCACCACCAGCGCCGCGCCCACTTCGCGCGCCCGCTCGCCGATCCGCTCCAGGTCGAAGCGCGTGCCGTCGGCCCAGTGCACGTTGCCGAGCGCCACCAGCGCCGTCCGGCCGTCGATCGCCTCCAGCAGCCGCGCGTTCCACGCCTCGCCGCGCCCTTCCGCCGGGTCCGGGGGAGCCACGGTGCGCAGCTCCGCGCCGGCGTCGGCGCAGGCGCGCCGCCAGCCGTAGACGTTGCTGGGGAACTGCGCGTGCGCCGCCACCACGTTCTGCTCCGCGCCCAGGGGCAGGTTGCGCGCGACCGTCGCCATCGCGTACGACACGCCGGGGACGATGGCCACCCGCTCCGGCTCGTTCGAGCGGACGAGGCCCGCGAAGAGCCGCCGCGCCTTGTCCGCCTCGCTGAAGAAGTCTTCGGGCGTGATGCTGGTGGGGTCGCGCCGGCGCTGCACCGCCGCGATCCCCGCCTGCTCCACGCGCTTGAGCAGCGGGCCCATGTAGGCGCAGTTCAGGTAGTGCAGGTCTTCCGGTAGATGGAAGCGGTCGCGTTGGCAGGCCAGCATCGCGGGTCGCAAGCTCGGGCGGAGGTCGGTCGATCGGTCCGCGGAAGACTACGGCCCGGGGGCGCTTCCGGCCAGGCACTCGCGATCGATCCACATCTCCCGGAACGAGGAACGGGGACGGCCGCCCCAAGCAGCCGTCCCCGTTCTCGACAGGATGGAGTTCCGTCAGCTCGCGCGCTTGGTGGCGCGCTCGCGGGCGGCTTCGGCGGCGGTGACGGCGTCGGGCTCGCCGCTGGTGCCGGACTTCCCGCCGGGGCCGGAGTCGGGGCCCAGGCCGGGGACCTCGTCGGTCATCCGCTTCGCCCCCTCCTCGGGCTCGATCCCGCCCCCCTTCTCCACCGCCCAGGTCTGCGTGAACTCGGCGCCGAAGAGCACGATCATGGACGAGTAGTAGATCCACACCAGGATGAGCACCAGCGAGCCCGCCGCGCCGAATGCCTTCCCCGGGTCGCTGCGACCCAGGTACAGCCCCAGCAGCCCCTTGCCGATCACGAAGAGAAGCCCGGTGACGAAGGCGCCCACCCACACGTCGCGCCAGGCGATCCGCGCGTCGGGGAGGATCTTGAAGATCGCCCCGAACAGGAGCGTGACCACGGCCAGTGTGAACAGGTTCTCGATCACGAAGCTCACCGCCCCGGAGAACCATGGGAACGCCTGCTCGAGCACCCCGCTCAGCGCCGAGATCACGGTGGAGAGGACCAGCGAGACCAGCAGGAGGAAGGCGACCCCCAGGATCATCCCCAGCGAGAGCAGGCGCTTGAAAACGAAGTTCTTGATCCCGCCCTGGCTCTTGTCGGGCTCCACCTCCCAGGCGCGGTTCAGCGCCCCCTGGAGCTGGAGGAAGGCGCCCGTGGCCCCGAAGAGCAGCGCGCCGATCCCCAGCACGGCCCCGATGCCGCGTTTGGCGCCGGGGTTCTCGGCGTGGGTGATGATCGTGGCGATCTGGGCCTTCGCCTCGCTGCCGATCATGCTCCCGATCTGCCCCGTCAGCGCCTCCCGGACGTCCGCCGGGTCGAACACCGCGCCCACGATCATGAGGATCAGGATGAGCAGCGGCGGCAGCGCGAACACCGTGTAGTACGAGAGCGCCGCCGCCAGCCGCGGGCACTCGTCGTCCGAGAAGTCGCGGAACGACTGCTTGAGCAGCCCGAAGGCCTCTTTCGCGTTGATTTTCATGGGTCCCGCCCCGCGCAGCTGCGTTGACGTCGCATCCATCCCGTCGGTGGACGCGGCGACAGTTGCAAGCCCGGTTCCAGAACCTTGCGCAGAGGTGACATGGCCCCTCGCCGACGGAGGCGAAGCGGGTCCGGTTGATCGGATGCAGGAGGGCGCCGTATTCTTCGCCGCCTGACCCGCTGGCACCTGATACGGAGAACGATGCTCGAGATCGGGATCGACCCGCGGATCCGGGAGGTCGCTCCGGACCTGGTCCTGGGCTGCGTCCGCGCCGCCGTGCGCACGGAGCCGGGGAGCGAGGCGCTGGGGAGGGAGATGGAGGAGGCGGCGCGCCGCGCGGCGGAGCGGGGGACCGAGCCCGCCGCCGAGCCGCCCGTCGCCGCGCTGCGCGGGCTCTACAAGGCGCTGGGGAAGGAGCCGTCGCGCTACCGCGGCTCGCCCGAGGCGCTGCTCCGGCGCGTGCGCGCGGGGAAACCGCTCTACCGCATCCACAACGTGGTGGACGCCGTCAACCTGGTCTCCCTCGCCACGCTGCAGCCGATCGGGCTGTACGACCTGGCGCGCGTGCGGCCGCCGGTCGTGTTCCGCCGCGGCGCGCCGGGAGAGACGTACGACGGGATCGGGAAGGAGCGGCTGAACCTGGACGGCCTTCCCGTGCTGGCCGACGCCGAGGGCCCCTTCGGCAGCCCCACCAGCGACTCGCAGCGCACGATGATCACCCCCGCCGCGCGCGAGGTCCTGGCCGTCGTCTTCGGCGTCACCGGCCGCGCGGAGCTGGAGCCCGCCGTCGCGATGCTCGCCGACCTGCTCAGGCGCCACGCCTCCGCCGAGGGCGTCGAGACGGCCTGCGTCGAGTAGCGCAGCCGAACCATCGTCGCTCCACGGGAAAGAACCGGCCGCGCGGATCGCGCGGCCGGTTTCTCGTGCTCTCCAGCGGGCGGACCGCTCAGCCCGTCTCCGGCCCCGCTCCGTCGCCCCTGAGCTTGGCCATCCACCCGGGCGGGTTGCTGCCGCACTCCCGGTGCGCCGCCCCGAGCTTCGCGAGCGTGTCGGCCACCAGCGCCTGGCGGCGGTCGTTCGGCAGCCCCTCCAGCAGCACCTCGAACGCCGCCCGCGCCGTGTGCACATCGGCGCCGCCCACGGCGGCCGCGTGCCGGACGTACCAGTCCTGCATCTTCCGCAGCGTCTTGTGGCGCGGCCGGCGGCTCACCAGGGCGATCTCCAGCCCCGACGGCGTGAGCCCCGTCTCGCGCGCCACCTGCCGCAGCGAGCTGAGCTCGATCGCCAGCCGGAGCGCCGCCCGCAGCACTTCGAGCGGCACGGGTGCGCGGGGCGGCGCCATCAGCCGGGCGCCGCCCACGCCCCGCTTGGGCGTCTACACTGTCTACTATTCGCGCGGGTACACGGGAGATGTTACGCGCTCGTCCACCTTCCAACAAGGGCGGATTCTCCACGCGCCCCGGTGTTCACTTTGTACGATTTGCGCGCGGACGGCGGCGGATTCCGGCCCAGCACGGAAGGCGACGGACAAAACGGACAAAGTTGACAGCGTGGATGTCCGTCGCTACTATGCCGCCCTCCCGTTCTCTTCGTTCACTTCTCCCGTCCTCCGGAGCCTTTCCCTTGCTCGCACGAGTCCTCGCCGGCGCGGTGCTAGGCATCGACGCCTACCTGGTGACCATCGAGGCCGACGCCGCCAGCGGGCTGCCCGCCTTCTACCTGGTGGGGCTCCCCCAGGGCGCGGTGAAGGAGGCGCGCGACCGGGTGGTGGCCGCCTTCATGAACAGCGGCTACTTCCTCCCGCCGCGCCGGCTCACCGTGAACCTGGCGCCCGCCGACACCCCCAAGGCGGGGAGCGCCTTCGACCTGCCGATCGCGGTGGGGATGCTGGCCGCCACGGGGCAGCTGGACTCGGTCGAGCGGCTCGACCGCTACCTGCTGGTGGGCGAGCTGGCGCTGGACGGGCGCATCCGGCCGGTGCGCGGGGCGCTCCCCATCGCCATCGCGGCGCGCGACGCGGGGCTCGCGGGGGTGGTGCTCCCGGCCGAGAACGTGGGCGAGGCGGCGGTGGTGGACGGCATCGAGGTGCGCGGCGCCGCCACGCTCAAGGAGGTGGTGCGCTTCATGGAGGGGAGCGCCCCCCTCCCCGTGGCCACGGTGGACCGGGATGCGCTCTTCCGCGTGGCCTCGGAGCACGACGCCGACTTCGCGGACGTGAAAGGGCAGGAGCACGTCAAGCGCGCGCTGGAGGTGGCGGCGGCGGGCGGCCACAACATCCTGATGGTCGGCCCGCCGGGGTCGGGGAAGACGATGCTGGCGCAGCGCATCCCAGGCATCCTCCCGCCGCTCACCTTCGAGGAGGCGCTGGAGACCACCAAGATCCACTCGGTGGCGGGGATGCTGAACGGGGGGAAGGCCCTGGTCAGCACGCGCCCGTTCCGCAACCCCCACACGACCATCTCCGACGCCGGGCTCATCGGCGGCGGCTCCAACCCCCGGCCCGGGGAGGCGTCGCTGGCGCACCACGGCGTGCTGTTCCTGGACGAGCTGCCGGAGTTCCGCCGCAACGTGCTGGAGCAGCTGAGGCAGCCGCTGGAGGACGCGAAGGTCACGCTGTCGCGCGCCGCGGTCTCGCTCACCTACCCGTCGCGCTTCATGCTGGTGGCCGCCATGAACCCGTGCCCGTGCGGCTACCACGGCGACGGCCAGCGCAAGTGCACCTGCGCGCCGCAGGCGGTGCAGCGCTACCTCTCGCGCGTGTCGGGGCCGCTGCTGGACCGCCTGGACCTGCACGTGGAGGTGCCGGCCGTGCGCTGGCGCGACCTGGCGGACCGGCGCCAGGGCGAGCCGAGCCAGGCGATCCGCGAGCGGGTGAGCCGCGCGCGCGAGGTGCAGCGCGCGCGCTTCGCCGGCCGCGCCGACATCCACGCCAACGCGCACATG
>DASVWD010000037.1 GCA_036389795.1 Longimicrobium sp. | reverse complement strand
GTCCCTCCGCTGCGCTCCGGGCCGGGCTGCGCGCGCCGTAGGGCACGGTACGACTGTGCCCAACGGCGCCGGGCCCCCTCCGCGCCAAACCCCGGCGCTCCGGGGTCCCGGCCCTCCGGGCGCGCATCCCTCACGCGAACGGCAGGGGACAGGCTGCAAAACCCCGTAGGGGCGAGGCCTGCCTCGACCGTGCCGGGCCCTCGCGCAAAACTCCCCCGCCCCCAGCGATCCCCACCCCACCCGTCACGAGCGAAGCGAGGAGGTCCCTCCCCCACGCAGTTTGTGGGGGAGGGACAGGCGCCTCAAGCGCCAGGGAGAGGGCCCCCGCGGCGGCGCGGATGCCTCTCGCTCGCTCGATCAGCGATCCCCGTCCTCGAATCCCTTTCCCAGCACATCGCGCAGCCGCGCCGCCGCGCCGGGGTCGATTCCCCGCGCCTGTGCGAGCCGCAGCGCCTCCAGGCCGAGCAGGCAATATAAGTGGCGGTCCGCGCCGGACAACCGCGCCAGGTGCAGCTCCACCGTCTCCACGTCGCCGCGCGCGACGGGGCCCGTGAGCGCCGCCGCCGGCCCGCGCGCCGCCGCGTTCTCCACCGCCCCCGCCGCCAGCGCGGTGAGCGCGGGCCCCGAGTCCCCCGGCTCCACCCCCGCCTCGCGCATCAGCCGCCCGGCCACGGAGAGGAGCGCCACCGCGTAGTTCGACGCGAAGACCGCCGCCGCGTGGTAGAGCGCCTTCCCGCCGGGCCGGATCGCCAGCGCGCGCCCGCCACACGCCGCCACCAGCCGCTCGGCCAGGGCCCGCGCCGCCCCCTCGCCCTCCACGCCGAACGACGCGCCGCGCAGCCGCTCCGCCCCTTCGACGGGATCGGCGATGGCGGCCAGCGCGTGCAGGCCGCCCACCGGGTGCCCCCGCCCGGCCAGCGGCGCCAGCACGTCCAGCGACCGGCTCCCGCTGGCGTGCAGCACGGGCACGCCCGGCGGAAGCTCGCGCGCCGCCAGCTCCGCGACGGCGTCGGAAATCGCGCCGTCCGGCACGGCGACCAGGATCCCGGTGAGGCCGGGAGGGGGAGGATCGGCGGGAGAAAGGTAGCGGGCGGGCGGGGGATCGCCCCGGAAGAGGGGATGGTCCGGCGCGTCCTGCCGCCGTCCCGAGAAGGCGAGCGAGGCGACGGCGCCGGCGCGGTGCAGGCAGAGGCCCAGCGCGAGCCCCAGCCGCCCCGCGCCGACGGTCCACAGCCGGTCGCGCCCGCCGGCGGGCTCCGTCACGCGCCGTCGAGCACGGTCACCCCGCGGCTCTTCAGGCGCCCGAGCGAGGCCTGCGGCAGCCGCGCGCGCAGCACGATCTCCGCGCCCAGGTCCTCGCGCTCCAGCACCTCGCCCTCGCGGTAGATCTCCGCCAGCACGGCGCCCTGCGCCGACGAGAGGCGCACCCGCACGTCGGGCCGGAGGTTGCGCGCCTCGGCCCGCAGCAATTCGCGCAGCGGGTCCAGCCCGCTCGGCTCCACCGTCGAGGTGGTGATCGAGCGCTGCGCCCCGAACCGGCGCTGCCGGAGCGCCTCCTCCTCCGCGTGCGTCAGCCGGTCGGCCTTGTTGAAGACCAGCACCGTGGGCCGGTCGCGCAGCCCCAGGTCGGCCAGCACCTCCTCCACCACCTCCTTCTGCTCCTCCCACCACGGGTGCGACGCGTCCACCACGTGCAGCAGCAGGTCCGCCTCGGCCGCCTCCTCCAGCGTGGCGCGGAAGCTGGCCACCAGGTGGTGCGGCAGCTTGCGGATGAAGCCCACCGTGTCGGTGAGCAGCACCTCGTAGCCCTCGCCCACGTCCACCGCGCGCGTGGTGGGGTCCAGCGTGGCGAACAGCCGGTCCTCGACGAAGACCTCGCTCCCGCTCATCCCGCGCAGGATCGAGCTCTTCCCCGCGTTGGTGTAGCCGACGAGCGAGACGCGCAGCTGGCCCGTGCGCCCCTTGCGCTGCGTGGCGCGGTGCCGGGCCACGCGCTCCAGCTCGTCCTTGAGCCGCGCGATGCGGATGTCGATCAGCCGGCGGTCGGTCTCCAGCTGCGTCTCGCCGGGTCCGCGCATCCCCACCCCGCCGCGGATGCGCGACAGGTGCGCCCACATCCGCGTGAGCCGCGGCCGCAGGTACTGCAGCTGCGCCAGTTCCACCTGCGCGCGAGCCTCGGCGCTGCGCGCGCGCGTGGCGAAGATGTCCAGGATCAGCTCCGCGCGGTCCATGAGGCGCAGGTTCAGCAGCCGCTCCAGGTTGCGCCCCTGCGCCGGCGAGAGCTCCTCGTCGAAGATCACCAGCGTGGCCCCGTCGGCCTCCGCCTGCATCTTCAGCTCCTCGGCCTTCCCCTCGCCGATGAAGAACTTGGGATGCGGCGAGTCCAGGCGCTGCACCAGCGTGCCCACCACGTCGACGCCCGCGGTGTCGGCCAGCCGCTCCAGCTCCTCCAGGTGCTCCTCGGTGACCTGGGCCGCCTCGCCCTTCGCCGGCGCGCCCACCAGGATCGCCCGCTCCCTGGGGATCTCCAGCTCGATCAGTTTGGTGCTGATGGTGAGACTCCGTTTCTGGTTCTCGGGACTGCTTCACGATGCTTCATCATTCTATCGGACCGCCGCGGCAAATCCAACAGCAGGTCTCACACAGAGGACACGGAGGACACAGAGAATTTCTCGCTGCGAATTGAAGTTCCTCCGTGTCCTCTGTGCCCTCTGTGAGAGAAAAGCTGTTTCGTCGCGGTTCTCCAACCTTGGTGTCAGCAATGAAGGAGAGCCGACGATGCGCTCGCCGGCTCTTCCAGGTTGCCGCCCCAAAATCCTCAGGCGGTCAGGCGGTGTGCATGGGGCTGAGGGACCTCGCGCCCGCGCTTCCGCGCCACTTTGACCCACGCGTCGATCGCCTCCTCCGCGTTCGCCAGGGCTTCCGCGCGCGTCTCGCCGTGGGCCATGCACCCCGGCAACTCCGGCACCTCGGCGATAAAGACTGCGTCCGCGTCGCTCCAGCCGATCACGATCTCGTACTTGGTCACTTTTCACCTCCGGAAAACCGGTACTTGAAGATCAGCCTTCGCACCTGCCGCACCTGGTACGCCTTGGCGTGCTTACCGCCACGCGGCTTCTGGATGTTCACCAGCTCGTCCACGCCGTCTCGCGTGAAGATGTGGTGACTACCTTCGATGTCTTCCGCGAACCCGAGATGCGAAAGGACGTAGCGCAACTCGTCGAAGGCGAAGCTCGCGTCGGAATCCCCGTCCAGCAATTTCTGGAACAGCTTCTGGAATCTACTCACGCGTGACGATCCGGAAAACGGTGGAGGGTAGAAAAAAATTGGACGGAACTTACGTCCGTCCAATCAACCGACAAGAGGAGAAATCGACCGCTCTCAAACCGCCAGCCCTGGCTGTGCAGCTGGCAGGCGGATGCGCATCGGCTGGAGGCGGCGGTAGGTGAGGGAGCGCCAGAGCCACTCCATCGGCCCGAAGTGGAAGCGCGCCAGCCACCACCGGCTCCACGCCACCTGCGCCGCGAAGACGGCGAGCGCGATCCCCGCCGCCGGCGCCGGGTCGATGCGCCCCACCAGCCCGCCGCCGTAGAAGACCAGCACGCAGACCACCGTCTGCGACAGGTAGTTGGTGAGCGCCATGCGGCCCACCGGCGCGAACGCCGCCAGCCGCTCGCGCCACGCCGCCCGCTCCAGCAGCTGCACCACCGCCGAGACGTACGCCGCCGCCAGCGGGACCACGGCCAGCACCTGCAGCGCGGTCACCACCGGGAACAGCCACGGACGCGCCGCGGCGGTCTGGTAGCTCCACGTCGAGCGGGCCACCTCCAGCGCCACGTTCGCCGGGATGCTGACCGCGAAACCCCACGCTGTCACCCGGCGGAAGGCGGCCCGGTGCGCGGAGACGTTCTCCAGCACGCGCCGCCGCCCCGCCCACAGCCCCAGCAGGAAGAGGCCGAGCACGCTGGGAAGAGCTGCATCCCCGCCGGCCCCAGGTACGCCTGCGCCATCATCCGCAGGTTCACCGGGACGATGCGCGCCGGCGCACCGCTGCGCAGCGCCTCCAGCATCGCCGCGTTCCGCGCCGCCTGGCCCGCCGGGGGCGTGAGCGAGCCGCCGGCCGCCGCCAACATGAACAGCACGCCGAACGCGAGCGGGATCCCCACCAGCAGCACGCCGGCCCAAACCAGCAGCGTGCGGTCGCGGCGGCGGCGGAAGAGGAGCAGCACGAAGCCGAGCAGCGCGTACGCGGTGAGGATGTCGCCGTACCAGAGCAGCACCCCGTGCGCGAGCCCGATCGCCAGGAGCACCCCCAGGCGGCGGCGGTGGAGCGGCGCCACCCTGACGCCGCGCGCCTCGGCCCGCAGCGCCTGCACCGCGAAGCCCAGCCCGAACAGGAACGAGAAGGTCGAGATCGCCTTGCCGCTCACGAACACGGCCACGAAGTGGACCACCGCGCTGTCCAGCGTGGCGCGCGCCAGCTCGGGCCGGAAGTCCGCCGCGTGGAACCAGAGGCCGCTGAACCACAGCCACACGTTGGCGAGCAGCACGCCCAGCAGCGCGATCCCGCGCAGCACGTCCAGCGCGAGCAGGCGCTCGTCGGGCCGCACCGGCGCGGCCCCGGCGCCGGCGGGAGGAAGGGTGGTGGAGAGGGGAGGATCGGCGATGGTCATCGGAAGGCTCCGGTGCGGCGGGGTCCGGCCCGTGCGGGTCACGGGCATGAATGCTACGCCGGAGCCTCCGCACCAGATTTCCGTGGCGGAGCGTGCGCGGCGGCGTCCATCCGCGTCGCGCGAGGGATCGGGATAGGGGGGCCGGTCTCCCGGCACCCCCTCCCCCACCACCGTACGTACGGGTCCGTATACGGCGGTTCGGATGGTTGATGGACTGAGTGTGTTGTGCTCCGTCCTGAGTGAAGAGGCTGCTCCCCGCCGTCCG
>DASVWD010000036.1 GCA_036389795.1 Longimicrobium sp. | reverse complement strand
CCTCGGGTCGCTACCGCTCCCCTCGGGATGACATCCGTCGACGGAGAGGATTCAGCACTTCGCACTTCGCACCTCGCACTATCAACCCCTCCCCCGAACCCTGGACTCCCGTGACGGAAATCCAGCTCCAGACCATCGACTACGTCATCCTCGCCCTGTACTTCGTGTTCGTGGTGGGGATCGGCGTGGCGCTCAGGCGCTACATGAAGTCGTCCACCGACTTCTTCCTGTCGGGGCGCTCCATCCCCGCGTGGGTGGCGGGGCTCGCCTTCCTGTCGGCCAACCTGGGCGCGCAGGAGGTGATCGGGATGGCGGCGTCGGGGGCCAAGTACGGGATCGCCACCAGCCACTTCTACTGGGTGGGCGCCATCCCGGCCATGGTGTTCGTGGGCGTGTTCATGATGCCGTTCTACTACGGCTCGCGCGCCCGCTCCGTCCCCGAGTACCTCAAGCTGCGCTTCGACGAGAAGACGCGCGGCTTCAACGCCATCACCTTCGCCACCATGACGGTGTTCTCGTCGGGGATCTCCATGTACGCCATGGGGCTGCTGCTGGGCGTGCTGCTGGGGTGGGACTTCAGCTTCAGCGTGCTGGTCTCGGCGGTGATCGTCCTCCTCTACATCTTCCTGGGCGGGCTCACCTCGGCCATCTACAACGAGGTGCTGCAGTTCTTCCTGATCGTGGCCGGCTTCATCCCCCTGGTGTTCCTGGGGCTGCAGGACGTGGGCGGCTGGGCGGGCCTCACCGAGCGGCTGGCCGTGACCGCGCAGCAGGCGGGGTTCGCGCCGGGGGCCTACACCGACAGCTGGCGGCACCTGGGGAGCCCGGCCGCCAACCCGATGGGGGTGGAGTGGTTCAGCATGGTGATGGGGCTGGGCTTCGTCCTCTCCTTCGGCTACTGGACCACCGACTTCCTGGTGGTGCAGCGGGCGATGGCGGCGGACAGCATGTCGGCCGCGCGGCGCACGCCGCTCATCGCCGCCTTCCCCAAGATGATGTTCCCCGCGCTGGTGATCCTCCCCGGGATGATCGCCATCGCGCTCACCACGCAGGCGGGGACCAGCGGCTTCGCGCTCCCCGCCAAGCCCGACGGCTCGCTCAACTACGACCTCTCCATCCCGCTGATGCTGGGGCACTACTTCCCGCCGGGGATGCTCGGCCTGGGGCTCACGGCGCTGATGGCCTCGTTCATGTCGGGGATGGCGGGCAACGTCACCGCCTTCAACACCGTGTGGACGTACGACATCTACCAGGCCTACATCCGCAAGGGGCAGAGCGACCAGCACTACCTGTGGATGGGGCGCATGGCCACGGTGGGCGGCATCGCGCTGTCGGTGGCCACGGCGTACGCGACGACGCAGTTCAACAACATCATGGACATGCTGCAGCTCGTGTTCGCCTTCGTGAACGCGCCGCTGTTCGCCACCTTCCTGCTGGGGATGTTCTGGAAGCGCACCACCGGGCACGGCGCCTTCACGGGGCTGGTGGCGGGGACGCTGGCCGCGGCCGTGCACCACGGGCTCACGCTCCCCGCCGGGGCTTCGCCGGGGATCAAGGGCGGCTGGCTGGGGCTGGTGAACACCTATCCCAGCGAGATGGCGCAGAACTTCTGGACCGCCATCTGGGCCTGGTCCACCTGCTTCGTGGTGACGATCGTCGTCAGTCTGCTGACCAAGCCGCGCCCCGACGAGGAGCTGCGCGGGCTGGTGTACTCGCTCACCGAGCGGCCGAAGGACGCGGGCGAGCCGTGGTACCGGCGCCCGGCCGCGCTCGCCGTGGTGGTGCTGGCGATGACGCTGGCGCTCAACCTCATCTTCTTCTAAGGGGGCGCCGTGAACCTCGACATCCGGCTGCCGATCGGCGGGCTCTTCGCCCTGCTGGGCCTGCTGCTCACCCTCTACGGGCTGTTCTCCGACCGCGACGTCTACCAGCGCTCGCTGGGGCACAACATCAACCTCTCCTGGGGGCTGGCGGTGCTGGCGTTCGGCGCGCTCTTCCTCTTCCTGGGCCGCCGGGGCACCAGCTCGGTGCGCCCGGCCGCGGAGGAGGCCGAGGGGCGCGCGACGGAGGCGCGGGAGCACGCGCTCGGCCTGGAGCGCGAGGACCCGCGGCCGCGTGGCCACTGAGCGCCATGGACTTCGACCTCGCCGCCGGCATCGCGGTCCTCGAGCGCACGCCGCGCACCCTGCGCGCGATGCTCGCCGGGCTCCCGCCCGCGTGGACGGACGCCACCGAGGGGCCGGACACGTGGAGCCCCTATGACATCGTGGGCCACCTGGTCCACGGCGAGCGCGCCGACTGGATCGAGCGCGCGCGGATCATCCTGGCGCAGGGGCCGCAGCGCCGCTTCGCGCCCTTCGACCGCTTCGCCCAGTTCCGGGAGAGCCAGGGGAAGTCGCTCGCGGAGCTGCTCGACGAGCTCGCGCGCCTGCGGGCAGAGAACCTCGCCACGCTCGCCGGCTGGCGCCTCACCGAGGCCCAGCTCGCGCTGGAGGGGGAGCATCCCGAGTTCGGGCCGGTCACGCTCCGCCAGCTGCTGGCCACCTGGGTGGCGCACGACCTGGGGCACCTGGCGCAGACGGCCCGCGTGATGGCGAAGCAGTACCGCGACGCGGTCGGCCCCTGGCGCGCGTACCTCCCGGTCATGGACCGCTGAACACACGGAAACCCGAAGAGATGTCATCCTGAGGAGCCGCCGCGCAGAACCATCGCAATGACCGGATGCTGGGCGGCGACGAAGGATCTGCGGGTCGGGTCCGAGCGTGAGCCCGGCTGACGCGCGAATCCCACCCGCAGATCCTTCGGGCGCACAAGCTTTTGCGCAGAAGCAATCTGGGTGTGTGCGCCCTGAATAGAAACTACGGAGCCGGGGTCGCGCTCTTCAGGCGGCCTTCCGCAGTTCCACCTTGTAGCCGAGCCTCTCCAGACGCCGCTGCAGGCGTCGCGCTACGCGCTCTCCACCCTGGGAGTCGAAGTAGTCCGGGCCG
>DASVWD010000035.1 GCA_036389795.1 Longimicrobium sp. | reverse complement strand
GTGGGGCGCGGTAGCGCCCCGAGGGATCTACCCGGCGGTGCCGGCAGGTTGGCTTCGATCCAATACCGATGCCAGGCCGTTCTTCCTCCGCTCCAACGCCGTTGCAATGCCATCGTTGACGCGCAATCTGTTCCAACGAATATTGGCGAGTTTCGTGGTGGTCGGAGGAATGCTTCGGTTTGATGTCCCGCGACATCGCGGTCGGTTGCCGTTCTTTTATCTACCTGCCTGAAACGAGGGGGAGATCATGGAGCTGGAGAGCTACTGGGAGCGGTACCGGACGCATACCCAGATCAAGCAGAGCGGGGCGCTCAGCAACCTGGGCGACGGGATCTCCATCACCACCCACGGGATCGACACCCGCCCGATCGCCTGGCCGGGCAACGGGTTCCAGACCGAGTCCGTCCACGTGATGACGGTCAGGCCGGGGCAGGCGAGCGAGAGCTGGGCCTACGACATGGCCGAGGAGGCCATGGTCTGCTTCAAGGGAAAGGGGCAGGTGTACTTGCGGGGGCAGTGGCTCGACGTGGAGCCCGGCGACATCGCCTACTTCCCGGCCACCACCGAGCGGGCGATCCGCAGCCCGGCGGGGAGCCAGGCCGACTTCGTGGTGGTCAGCTGCATCTCGCCGCCGCAGTTCGACCTGTACCAGCCGGCCGGCTTCTACGACGCCACCCACAAGGTGATGAACTTCGACGCCATCGACTACGCGAAGATCAACACCAAGCGCGTGCAGTACGGGGCCGACAACGAGATGGCGTTCCACGACTCGAACCTCGACGTCCGCGCCTGGAACCTCTCGAACGACGAGATCCGGCGTGGCGGGGCCCTGTTCAACGCCTTCTACGGCGGCGCGCTGGAGGGGCTGGTGCAGGGCTCCAGTGCCTCCAACGGCACCGCGCCCATGCTGTTGATCCTCTTCGCCGGCTTCGGGACGGGCGCCACCGGCTTCAACTTCGCCTGCATGACGCCGGGGATGACGGCCGACATCCACACGCACCCGGTCTCGGACGAGTGCGTGATCAACTGGTGGGGCGGCAACCCGTGCTGGCTCGGCGACGGCTGGCTGGAACCCGGCTCGTACGACTGCCTCCTGGCGCCCTGCGGCGTGCGCCACGGCGGCTACGTCCCGGCTGACGCCGGCCAGAGCGTGCTGGTGGGCGGGCTGGCGGCGCCGCCGCAGCTCGACCTGCTCATCAACAGCGGCTACTACGACAACGGGGTGTTCACCCGCCCGGACTTCACGCGCCTGGCGGTGCCGGCGAACCTGGGCGGGTGACTCGAGCTTCGTCTCCGCTGATGAATTCGTAAGGACGAGCCTGCGAGTCCGAACCGGGGGCGGCATCGGCACGTAAGCCCAGGCTGTCGCACGGAGGCTGGCACCCGCGGGTCGAGGCAGGCCTCGCCCCTACGGGCGCTCACCGGGCGCCGATCTCTCCCGCGCCTACCAGATCTCGTATTCCTCCTCCGTCTCGGCCTCCCAGAAGTCGGGGTAGCGGGTGACGAAGCCCGCCGCGTTCACCGGGAGGTCGCGCACGAAGCGGCCTCCCGCGCTCTCGTAGCGGTAGGTCCGCTCGCCCGGGCGGCGGTAGCGCTGCGCGAGCGGCTCCAGCGTGAAGCCCGGGAAGCGCAGCCACGCCGCCCGCACCTCCGCCTCCCCGCCGACCGCGAGGCCCAGCCGGCGGATCGGCAGCAGGTTGGTGGACGGGCTGAAGTTGAGGTCGACGTCGATGCACCCCTCGACCTCCGGGACCTCTTCGCCGTTCATCCGCCACCGCCCGGCGCCGTCGACCGAGATCTCGACCCCGATCTCCTTCTCCCCGACCCACCCGGCGACCGTCGCGGAGACCGTCCGCCACGCGCCGTCGCAGACGACGAGGTAGTCGAGGCGGCAGGGCTCCTCGCCGTGCGCGAACACCGCCGTTCCCGCCAGGTGCCAGCGCTCGCCCCGGCGGAACAGCCGGGCCGCCTCGTGGCCGGGGTGGTCCAGCCTGCGCCAGAGCACCGACGCCTCGGTCACGTTCCCTCCCTCGTTCTTCGTGGGCGCAGGCGGCGAATCGAGTCGCCCGCGTGCAGGTGGGAACATGAGCACGGATCGCCGCCCGCGCCACCCGCTGGGCGACTGCTGGCCCGCCACGTCGCACTTACGACAACTATCGTTAGCAGACGTTTATTGGTGCAAAACTCTTGACTGTACAGCCGTGACCGATCGAACTTGAGGGACACGCCGACGCATCGGCGGGGGGTTCCCCTTCCTATCGATTACAGATCCTAATGCGCCCTCTGTGCGGTGTGTGGATCTTCCGATTCCCATAAAGGCAGAGCTTTCCCACGCCGCGGGCGACACCTGGCCCGCGGCTCATCCGTCCACCCTGGTGAAGGAGGAGGCACGCCATGGCAGGCATCGACCGCAGGAACTTCCTGCTCACGGCCTTGAGCGGCCTGGGCGGGCTGGGGCTGGCGAGCTGCGCCGACTCGGCCGGCACGCCCACGCTCGGCGTCGGGGACGAGATCTTGAGGGACTTGGATGCCAACGGCATCCACCTGCGCCAGAACATCTACTGCCTGACCGAGTACAGCAGCGACCTGATCGCGTACCGAAAGGGGGTGAAGGTGATGATGTCGCGGCCGGCCAACGACCCCACCAGCTGGCTGGCGCAGCGGGCCATCCACTGGACCACGGCCCCCATCATCGGGATGATCTACAACCAGTGCCAGCACGGCACGCTGTTCTTCCTGTCGTGGCACCGCATGTACCTGTACTGGTTCGAGCGGATCGTGCGGGCGGCGGCCGGCGTGCCCAGCTTCGCGCTGCCGTACTGGGGGTACACGCCCACGGGGCAGCGCGACCTGCCCGCCCCCTTCCGCCTCCCGGCCGACCCCTCCAACGTGCTGTGGACGTCCAACCGCGACCCCTCGGTCAACGGCGGCACGCCGCTGGCGCCCGGCGTGGTGGACCCGGGCGCCGCGCTGGCGCTCATCCCGTTCACCAGCTTCCAGAGCTCGCTCGAGGGCACGCCGCACGGCAACGTGCACGTGGCCGTGGGCGGGTGGATGGGGACGGTGCCCAACGCCGCGCTGGACCCCATCTTCTACCTGCACCACGCCCAGATCGACCGGCTGTGGGAGGTGTGGCTGGCCATGGGCGGCGGGCGCGCGAACCCCACCACTCCGCCGTGGACCACCGACGTGTTCTACTTCTACAACGAGTTCGGGGCCAAGGTGGGCATGACGGGCGCCCAGATCGTGAACACGGTGCAGCAGCTCTGCTATCGCTACGTGAAGTGCAGCCCGGTGGTGGCCGAGCCCACCCTGGTGGCGGCGCTGGACGCGGACGCGGCCCGGCTGTCCGACGCCGTCGGCCCCCGCCCGCCCCGGGGCGTGGGGGAGCCGGTGGCCGACGCGCAGGTGGGCGTGCGGCTGGGCGCCAGGCCGGTCACGGTCCGCGTGCCGCTCTCGGCCGGGGCCGCCGACGCGCTGCGCAAGTTCGAGGAGGGCGGGGAGGGGAACGACATCGTGCTGCTCCTGCAGGAGGTTGCCCTGCTGCAGGCGCCGCGGGTGTACTACGAGGTGTACGCCAACCTGTCCGCGGCTGCCGGGGACACGACGTACGGCAGCCCGAACTTCACGGGGAACCTGGACTTCTTCGGCATCCCCGCGCAGTCCGACACCCTGCACGCGGCACACGGGGGCAGCTTGCGCCGGCTGAGCCTGCTGCGCGCGTACTCGTACCTGCGCAGCCGCGGCCAGTGGAACGACGCCGAGCTCACCCTCACCTTCGTCCCGCGCGGCTACACCGAAGACGTGGACCCCGCCAGGGTCCTGTCCTCGGACCAGGCGGTGATCGGCGCGATCTCGGTGCAGCTGCAGTAGCGGTGCGAAGTGCGAGGTGCGAAGTGCGAAGTGCTTTCCCGTCCGGGTGATGCCTGTGTCGCCGTCTGGCCGGGTGTGAGTGAGAAGCGGCCGGCCCTCTGCGCTGGAGGGCCGGCCGCGGTCGTACAAGATCCGCATAGAAGAGCCGGCATTCGCTGTCATCCTGAGGAGCCGCCGCGCGGGACCAGCGGAATGAGCGGATACCGGGCGGCGACGAAGGATCTGCGGGTCGGGTCCGAGCGTGAGGCCGCCTGACGCGCGAGTCCCCACCCGCAGATCCTTCGGGCGCACAAGCTCTGGAGCAATAAAGACTTGCGCGCATGCGCCCTCAGGATGACATCGTTAGTTGAAGGTCAGATTGGCGACACCCTCTCATATCGGGGATGCTCCCCGGCGCTCACGGCGTCCACCCCGGCGGCAGGGGGACGACGGTGCCCGGCGGCGCGTTGGCGACGCTCATCACCTTCTCCGGCAGCGGGTAGTCGGCGTACCCGTAGACGACGCCCAGCGGCGCCGTCTTCTCCATCATCCCGGCGTACCACCGCGCGTACTCCGGGTCCGGCCCCAGCCCGGCCGCCGCGTGCGCGGGGAAGCGCGCGACGAACTTCGCCGCCAGCTCCGCGGGCGTGTCGCCTTCCGCGTCCGTCCAGCCGAAGACGGCCATCCCCGAGCCGCTCGAATAGCGGGGAGTCTCCTCGCGCCGGAGCTCCTCGCCCGGCACCGGGGCCCCGCCCGCGCCGACCGGGTAGACGCTGCAGCGCCAGTAGAGTCCCGACGGCGCCAGGCCGGGGAGGAGGCGCAGCCGCTCGTAGCCGAGCCGGTGGAGATGATGCACCATCTCCATCACGCGGCGGCACGCCAGGTAGACGCGCCCGGCTTCCGGATCAGCGCTCGCCGTCACGGGCTTCCCTCGCTCGCCGGAGCAGCCGCCGCTTCGGCTGCCGGTTGCCGGCGAGGATCTCGGCGTCGGTGAGCTCGTGCCCGACCCAGACCCGCACCCGGCGGCATTTACAGCGCTTCCCGAAGTCCACCAGCCCCCGGTACTCGAACGAGCTGAGTCCGTCCTCGGGCACCGCGAGGGGGTGGAGCACCAGGTCGGGCCGCAGGTGAGTACGCCAGCGCCTGCCGGCGCTCGCGAGCAGCCGTTCGAGCGCGTACCGCAGCGCGATCTCCGCCAGCTCGACGGCGCCGATCACGGTGCGCGGGTGCGCGAACCCGTTGCCGACCTCCAGGGCCGGCCCCGGCTGCACGTGCTCCGACCGGCCGATCAACACCACCCGCTGGTCGCGCGGATCGTACGCCACCTCGGGCGAATCCACCAGGCTGACGGAGGTCCCCACCAGCCGCAGCTTGAGCTGCTCGGGCGAGAAGCGGACGTAGACGACGGGACGAAGACGGGGCAATCCCATGTCAGGGGGCGCGCCGGGCGCGGATGACGAGGAACCAGGGATTCCTGAGGAGCTTCTCGTACCCTTCCGGGTAGGCGCGGCGGAACTCCTCCGTCGGCCGCGGCTCCACCAGCCGCTCGACCACGAACCCCGCCCCGGCGAGCGCGTCCACCATCGCCGTCAGGGGGCGGCGGTAGAACCTCACCGCGCCGAAGCCCCAGTCGTCCTCGAGCAGCTCGGTGGCGAAGTAGTCCGCCGTCTGGAACTCCCGCCAGTCCATGAACGGGTGGTGCGTCGAGAACACCAGCAGCCCGCCCGGGCGGAGGACGCGCGCGAACTCGGCGAGCACCGCCTCCCAGTCCTCGGCGTAGTGCAGCGCGAGGGCGCAGAGGACGAGGTCGAAGGCCGCGTCGGGAGCGAAGTGCAGCGGCTGTGCGAAGTCGCCCTGGAGGACCCGCGCGTTGCCTCCCGCGCGGGCCCGGGTCAGCTCCACGAAGCGCGGCTCGACGTCGAAGGCGGTGACGTCGGCGCCCTGCCGGACCAGGTGCTCCGCGTACCACCCCGATCCGCAGCCGGCGTCCAGCACGCGCAGGCCGGCGAGCGGGGGGAGCAGCGAGAGCGTCGCCGGGCGCTCGTAATACGCGTTGTGCGGCTTGGTGTCGACCGCGGCCGCGTACTGGTCCGCGATGTCCGCGTAGGCGAGCCTGTCGTGCGTCATGCCTTCGTCGTTCTCCGGGCGCGCCGCCGCCCGGGGAGAGCACGACGCAGGTCGAGGTGTCGCCAGCAAGCCGTCGGTGGCGCAGGAGGTCAGGAGTTGTCCTTCTCCAGCTCCCAGATCACCGCACGCCAGGTGCCGCCAGCGTCTTCCGAGCGGCCGCTCAGCAGGCCACGGTCGTTGATGGCGCCCGTGACGGTGCTGGGCCCGCCCAGGCTCGGCAGCTCCACCTTGCCGCCCTCGAGCGTCCACACGAACGCGTGGCGGACCTGGTCGGCGGTCTGGTACCAGCCGGCCACGCGCCCGTCGTCGTCGATCCCGAAGGCGAAGCTGCGGAACCCCCCGAAGGTGCCGAGGACGACGATCCCCGTCTCCGCGCTCCAGTAGAACGCCTCGGGCTGGCAGGTGGGGCACGGCGAGCCGAAGCCGGCCACCTCGCCCCGGCGGTTGATCGCCACGCCCTGCGTGTTGCCGCCCAGCGTGCCGACGTCGGTGACGGCGCCGTCCCTCCACCAGACTACGGCGTGCAGGGGCGAGCCCGGCGCCACGGTGCTGGCGCCCACCACGTCCCCGAAGTCGTTGATCCCGCCCGCCAGGCTCCTGGCCCCGCCCAGCGGCGGGATCGGCGAGAGCCCGTCCTTCTCGCTCCAGGTGAAGGCGGTCGGCGGCCCGGTGGGGCTCGCGGCGAAGAAGCCCGCCACCACCCCGTGGTCGTTCACGGCCGCGGCGGAGCCGTGGGCGAACGGGCCGAGCTCGATCGTCTCCACCAGCTGGCCGTGGCTGCCCACCTTCCAGACCGTCGGGTGCCCCTGGAATGAGGTGTCGCCGGGCTTCTGCGCCATGCCGACGAGCACGCCGTGGTTGTTCAGCGCCCGCGCGTCGGAGCGCGTGCCGCCGAGCGTCCCCAGGTCGACCGGGCCGGTGCCCGCCGACCAGAAGATTGCGTGCGTCGAGTCGGGGAAGTTCGGGTCGCCCATGTCCGTGCGGCCGGCGATCTCGCCGCGGTCGTTGATGTCGAAGCCGAACCCGTGCTGCCATCCGAAGGTGCCCAGGTCCGTGGGCCCGAGGACGACGAAGTCCGCCGCCGACGAGAGGAGCGCCGATGGCGGGCCCGCCCGTTCGGGCGCCGACGGCGGCTCCGAGCAGCCGAGCGCCGCGAGCGCGAGCACGGCCGCGGTGGAGGGGAAGAGCGCGTTGCGGTTCATGGATGCACCTCCGGGTTGAGGTGGCGGCCGAACGGCCATGCGCTGGAGAGGGAGGGGAACGGGATCGCGAGTGGTCCGGGAGGATTCTCCCGGGCCCGGCGAGTGGCGCATGGCGACGTCGGCCAGGGGACCCGCGAGAGGAGTGCAGCACGCCTGCTGCCGAGGCGCGGTACAATATGCTGGGCGATTCGGCAGATCCCGCAAGAGTTATCCGATCGCGAGCGCCTGAAGACGCTCGCTGGAACCACGGAAAGCCCTTCGGGCTGCGGCCGCGGACTCTGCGCTTCAGTCGACGGGGGAGATGACGCAGCCTCTCAATCCGACCGCTGTGCGTCGCCCGCACCCCACCGCCGCAGCTCCGGCGCGCCGCCGCCCGGGGGGAGCACGGCGTAGTTGTAGTCGCGCAGCCAGTCGCCCGAGTTCAGGTACCAGCGGCCGGGCTCCACCTCCTCCACGCTCGCCAGGTGCGCGTGGCCGGCGACCACCAGCTCCAGCGCCGGGTTCTCGCGGAGCTGCTCCAGCGCCCAGCCGCGGATGAAGCGCGCCCGGCCGCGCGCCGCCGCGTCGCCGCCGTCCGCCTTGTGCTCAGTGGTCGAGGCCCGCAGCGCGATCCTCCGCCCCAGGTCCGGGTGCAGCAGCCGGAACGCGCCGATGGACAGCGGGTGGCGGATGACCGTCTTGAGCGCGCGGTACTTGAAGTCGCCGCGGCCCACGCCGTCGCCGTGGGCGACGAGCGCGCGCCGCCCGCCCAGCGTCATCTCCACGGGACCTTGGAGGAGCTCCACGCCCACCTCGTCGCGCAGGAAGCTGCCGCCCCAGGCGTCGTGGTTGCCGCCCACGAACCACACCCGCACCCCCGCCTCCACCACCTCGGCCAGCTTGGCCACCACGCGGTAGTGCTCGCGCAGGATCACCGAGCGGTACTCGAACCAGAAGTCGAAGAGGTCGCCGTTGATGAGGAGCGCCGACGCCTCGGTGGAGACGTGGTCCAGGAAGCCGCGGAAGGCGCGCTCCGTCTCGCGCGGGACGGCGCCCAGGTGCGTGTCGGAGACGACGTAGACGGGCTTCTCGCTCATGGGAGCGGCAAGCTATCCGGGCGCCCGCGGCGCGACAAGCCGCGTTTGACACGCCGCCCGCCCGGCGGGTAGAATCCCCCGACCGAATCCGCCCCTCGTCACGCCGCGCCCTGCCCGAGGAATGACGTCCGCGCCCCCGTCCTGCACCGTCGAGCTCCGCGCCCGCTACTCCGAGACGGACCAGATGGGGATCGTCTACCACGCCAACTACCTGCCGTGGTGCGAGATCGGCCGCACCGAGCTGATCCGCCGGCTGTGGAAGTCGTACGCCGAGGTGGAGAAGGACGGCGTGCTGCTGGCCGTCACCGACGCCTCGCTGCGCTACCACGCCAGCGCGCGCTACGACGACCTGGTGCGCGTGGTGACCACGCTGGAGCAGGTGCGCTCGCGCGGCGTCACCTTCCTGTACGAGATCTACCGCGTCGAAGACGGCGGGGGGACGAAGAAGCTGGTGACCGCCCGCACCTCGCTGATCGCCATCGACCCCACGGGCACCCCGCGCACCCTGCCCCCGGCGCTCCTGGAAGCCTTCCGCAACGGCGTCACGGAGTAGATGATGATCGATCCCCATCTCCCAACCCTCGCCGTTGCCGTTCCGCCGTTGAAGCCTCGCCGCGCCCCGCACCCGACGCCGCGCCGAAGGTGGTCCGGCGAGGCTTCCTGCCGTTGTTGCCGCGGCTTCAGCCGCCCCCGGACCTACCCCCGGCACCCCCGGCTCCTCCTCGCCTCGCTCGCGCTCCTCGCCGCCTGCGCCGCGCCGCCGCCCGGCACCGCCCCCCGCGCCGCCGCGGCAGCGTCGGACCTCGACGTCCACGCCGCGCTGCTGCGGCTGGAGGACCGCCGCGAGTACGACGCGCGGGCGCTGGAGTCCGCCGCCGCGCTGCCCGGCCCCGCGCTGCGCCGCCGCGCCGCCCTGGCCGCCGGCCGCATCGGCGACCGGCGCGGCGTCCTGCTCCTGGTGCGCCTCCTGGCGGACCCCGACACCTCCGTGGCCGCCACCGCCGCCTTCGCGCTGGGCGAGATCGGCGACACCACGACCGTCCCCACTTTGGTTCGCTACGTCTCCGCGGACCGGATCGCCGCGATGCCGACGGTGGTCGGCGAGGCGGCGCTCGCGCTGGGGAAGATGCCACGCGCCGCCGCGGGCCGGCAGGCGGTGGAGGCGCTGCTGCGCGCGGCCCCGCGCACCGGCCCCGGCGTGCAGCGCGCCGTCGGGCAGGCGCTGCTGGCCGTGTGGCGCTACCCGCGCCCGGCCGATGCCGCGCCGATCCTCCCCTGGCTCGACTCCGCCGACCCCGAGGTGCGCTGGCGCGCCGCGTACGCCCTCTCGCGCCGCCCCGACCCGCGCGGCACCGAGGCCCTCTTCGCCCGCGTGGCCGATCCCGAGCCGCTGGTGCGCTCCTTCGCCGTGCGCGCGCTCACCCGCGCGCTGGCGGACTCCTCGTCCGTCGGCGCGGCGCGGGCGCTCCAGGCGCTGCGGACGGCCACGGGCGACCCCGACCACGCCGTCAGCGTCAACGCCGTCCGCGCGCTCGGCACCTACGACGCGCCCGAGTCGCTCCAGCGCCTGCGCGAGCTGCTGAGGGGGGACGACGTCTACCTCGCCATCACCGCCGCCGAGTCGCTCGGCCGCCTGGCGGGGAAAGCGGCCGCCGCCGCCCCCGACCTGCGCGAGACCGCGCTCGACCGCTCGCGGCCGGTCTTCCTGCGCACCACCGCGCTCGCGGCCCTCGCCGAGGTCGCGCCCGCCGACGCCCGGCCCGCGGCCGACGCGCTCGCGGGCGAGGAGGGGTGGCGCCCGCGCTCCGCCGCCGCGCGCACCTACGCCGCGCTCCGCGCCTGGGACCGCGTCGGCGAGCTCGCGCGCGACCGCGACGGGCGCGTGGCCGCCGCGGCGCTCGAGGCCGCCGTCGCCGAGGCGGGAGACAGCGTAGGGCCGATCCGCGGCCTCCTGCTCGCCGGGCTCGAGCACCCCGACGTCATCGCCCGCTACAACGCGCTCACCGGGCTCCAGCAGCTCGCCGACCCCGCCACGGCGCCGGCGGTGCTCGACGCGTACGAGCGGGCGCAGCGCGACTCGCTGAACGACGCCGCGCTGGCCGCCCTCGACGCGCTGGGGGCGCTGCGCCGCAGGGACGAGGGAATCGGCCGCGCCTTCTTCGCCCGCTTCCCGCGCTCCGGCGACTACCTGGTGCGCCAGCGCGCGGCCGCCGCGCTCGGCGACACGCTGGCCGCGCCGTGGGGGCCGCCGCTGCCGATCGAGACCGGGCGCCCGGAGGGGGACTACCGGCGGATCGTGGAGCGGACGGTGCTCGCCGGCGCGCGGCCCCGGGCGCGCATCGTCACCGACCGAGGCGAGATCGAGGTGGATCTGTTCGCCGACGACGCGCCGCTCACGGTGGAGAGCTTCCTGGCGCTCGCCCGCCGGGGGTACTTCGACGGGCAGGAGTGGCCGCGCGTGGTCCCCAACTTCGTGATCCAGGGGGGCGACCCGCGGGGGGACACTTCCGGCGGTCCGGGGTATGCCATCCGCGACGAAATGAACCGGCACCCGTACCTGTACGGCACCCTGGGGATGGCGCTCTCGGGGCCGGACACGGGCGGGAGCCAGTGGTTCCTCACCCACTCCCCGCAGCCGCACCTGGACGGCGGCTACACCGTCTTCGGGCGGGTCACCCGGGGGATGGACGTCGTGGGCCGGGTCCTTCCCGGCGACCGCATCCTCCGCATCGAAGAGGTTCGCTGACGTGAATCGTCATCGTAATTTCATGACTTCTCCCACGACCGCCGCGGCACTCTTCGTCGTGCTCGCCGCCTGCACGCCCGCGGCGACGACGCAGGGCGGCCCGGCGGCGGGCCCGGCGCCGCAGCCCGCCGCCGGCGCGGCGCCGCGGCAGGACTCCATCGCCGCCGCGCTGCGGCGGGCCACGCTCCCCGCCTCGCCCCGGCAGGTGCGCTTCGCCTGGGAGCTGGACGAGGCCGGGGCGCGCTTCCGCGGCAGCGGCGTGGCGCGCTACGTGGCGCCCACGCGCTTCCGCATGGACCTCTTCGGCCCCCGCGGCGAGACGTACCTGGCCGCCGCGCTGGTGGACGAGACCCCGCGCGTGCCGCCCGCCGTCGGCGAGCGCTTCAAGCTCCCGTCGCCCGCGCTCCTCTGGGGGGCCGTCGGCGTGGTCCACCCGCCCTCGGGCGCCCGGCTGGTCTCGGCGGCGGACGAGGGCGGCCAGGTGACGCTGCGCTACGACCTGGGCGCCGAGGGGACGCTGGAGTACCGCGCCCGCGCCAGCCGCCTGGTGCACCTGCGCCGGGTGCAGGGCGGCGCCCTGAAGGAGTCCGTCGACCTCGAGTACGCCGACACGGGGGCGCTGCGCTCGGCCCGCTACCGCGAGTGGATCGCGCTGCGCAACCTGAACCTCACGCTGGAATCGTCCACCGATGTCGCCTCGTTCCCCGATGACACCTGGAATCCGCCGGGCACGGGCCGCTAGCGCCGCGCTCGCCGCCGCGCTCCTGCTGGCGGGGTGCTTCTACCGCTTCACCGGCGGCGGGTTGCCATCGCACATCCGCACCGTCTACGTGGAGCTGTGGGAGAACAACACCCCCTACGAGTTCCTCCGCACGGACGTGCAGCGCGAGCTGCAGCAGGAGCTGCCGCGCAACCTGGGGCTGCGCCTGGCCCCGCAGACCACCGCCGACGCCGTGGTCCGCGGCAAGCTGAACAGCTACGAGGAGGTGGTGGTGAACATCGACCCCAACACCACCCCCGGCGGGCGCATCAACACCCAGCAGAGCCGCGTGCAGATCACCTTCGACGCCGAGATCTACGACGTGAAGAACGACGCGGTGCTCTGGCGCGGCAGCTCGATTTCGGCCGTCGGCAACTACAACCCCCAGGGCGAGTCGGTCGAGGCCGGCCGCGAGCGCGCCCTGCAGGAGTTGATCGAGAAGCTGATCCAGGGCGCCCAGTCGCAGTGGTGATCCGGCCCCGGGATTCCGCCGTCATTCCGAACGAGGAACGAGTGAGGAATCGACTCACCCCCGCGCAGAGGCCCGGGTGACGCGCGGACCGTCCGGCGGATCGGCGGGTTCCGGGGCGGCTCCCATCCGCATCGCCTCGCGCGGGAGCGAGCTGGCGCTCTGGCAGGCGCGCGCGGTGGAAGCCGCCGTGCGTGCGGCGGATCCGTCGGCCGCCGTCGAGATCGCCGTGGTGAAGACCACGGGCGACCGCATCACGGACGTCCCGCTGGCGAAGATCGGCGACAAGGGGCTCTTCACCAAGGAGATCGACGCCGCGCTCCTGGCCGGCGAGGCCGACCTGGCCGTCCACTCGCTCAAGGACGTCCCCACCCGCGTTCCCGATGGGCTGGAGATCGCCGCCATCGGCCGCCGCGAGGACCCGCGCGACGTGCTCATCCTCCCGCCGGGGCAGACGGGCAGCCTGGCGGCGCTGCCGCCCGGCGCCCGCGTCGGCACCAGCTCGCTGCGCCGCCGGGCCCAGCTCCGCGCGCTCAGGCCGGACCTGGAAGTGCTCGACCTGCGCGGCAACCTGAACACCCGCCTGGCGAAGCTCGACCGCGGCGACTACGACGCCATCGTCCTGGCCGCCGCCGGCGTGCTGCGCCTGGGCTGGGCGGACCGCATTGCCGCATACCTCGACCCTGCCGAGTGGCTCCCGGCGGTGGGGCAGGGGGCGCTGGGCGTCGTCTGCCGCGCGGGCGACGAGCGGGTCCGCGGACTCCTCGGCGGCTTCCACGACCCCTTCACCTCCGCCTGCACCGCCGCCGAGCGCGCCTTCCTGGCCGCGCTGGAAGGCGGCTGCCAGATCCCGATCGGCGCGCTGGCCCACGCCGACGAGGACGGCCTGACGCTCCACGGCCTGGTGGCCGACGTGGAGGGCGAGAGCGTGCTGCGCGACTCCGAGTGCCTCCCGTTCGAGGCGGAGTCCGGGTCCGGGGCGGTGTCGCCGGAAGACGCCGCCGCGCTCGGCCGCCGCCTGGCCGCGCGGCTGGTGGAGATGGGCGCGGACCGCATCCTCGCCCGCGTCCGCGGCATGGCGCCCGTGGTCCCCGAGCCCGCCGCGCCGTGACCCCGGCCGATCCGGCGGCGAAGGTCGTCTCCCGCGGCGAGCTGCTGGAGCGGCTCCGGCGTCCGCGCGCGGCGAAGGTCGTCTTCACCAACGGCGTCTTCGACGTGCTGCACCGCGGCCACGTCGAGTACCTGGCCCGTGCCCGCGCGCTCGGCGACGTGCTGGTGGTGGGGGTGAACACGGACGACTCGGCGCGCCGCCTGGGGAAAGGCCCGGGGCGGCCGGTGAACCCGCAGGACGACCGCGCCTACGTGCTGGCGGGGCTCGCCGCGGTGGACTACGTCACCCTCTTCGACGAGGACACCCCGCGCGAGCTGGTGGCCGCCCTCCTCCCCGACGTGCTGGTCAAGGGCGGCGACTACCGGAAGGAAGACATCGTCGGGGCCGCCGAGGTGGAGGCCGCCGGGGGGCGCGTGGTGGTGGCGCCGCTCGTCCCCGGGCGCTCGACCACCTCGATCCTGGAACGCGTGCGTCAGGGGGAGCAGGATGGGTGAGGGAGCGGCAAGGGCGGACGGACGGCGGCCGGAAGAGGCGCGCCCCCTGGCCCTGGAGCGCGGCGCGGCGATGTACGCGGAAGGGTCGTGCCTGGTCACCGCCGGGCGCACGCGGGTCCTCTGCACGGCCTCGGTGGAGCAGGGCGTCCCCCCCTGGCGCAAGGGCAGCGGCGAGGGGTGGGTCACCGCCGAGTACTCCATGCTCCCGCGGGCGACCAACACCCGCAACCGCCGCGAGCGCGGCCAGGTGGGCGGCCGCACCCAGGAGATCCAGCGCCTGATCGGCCGCAGCTTGCGCGCCTGCGTGGACCTGGCGGCCATGGGCGAGTGGCAGGTCACCGTCGACTGCGACGTCCTCCAGGCCGACGGCGGCACCCGCACGGCCTCGATCACCGGCGGCGCCGTCGCCCTGTACGACGCCTGCGCCTGGCTGGCCGGGAGGACGGGGGCGCCGTCGCCCTTCCGCGAGTTCGTGGCCGCGGTGAGCGCGGGCGTGGTGGACGGCCGGCTCCTGCTGGACCTCGACTACTCCGAAGACTCGCGCGCGGAGGTGGACCTCAACCTGGTGGCGCGCGAGTCCGGCGGGATCATCGAGATCCAGGGCACCGGCGAGCGCAGCCACTTCACCCCCGAGCAGCTGTACGAGTTGGTGCGCCTGACCACCGGCTGCACCGCCGACCTGCACCGGAAGCAGCGCGCCGCCGTGGGGTGAGGACGGCGGCAAAACCGCGCGCGCCGGGGTGTCCGCATTGCGGCCGCGGGGTTGACGCAAACCTATGTATTGGCTAACTTACACCGCTCCCGGTCAACCGGGGCGTGGCGCAGTCCGGTTAGCGCGCCTGCTTTGGGAGCAGGAGGTCCCCGGTTCGAATCCGGGCGCCCCGACTGTGCGCCAGTAGCTCAGTTGGATAGAGCAACGGCCTTCTAAGCCGTAGGTCGCTGGTTCGAGCCCAGCCTGGCGCGCTGGAAGGCTGTCGGTGTGTTTGACTTACGGTGGGCGTAGCTCAGTCGGTTAGAGCGCCAGGTTGTGGCCCTGGAGGTCGGGGGTTCAAGTCCCCTCGCTCACCCCTCGGAAACGGCTGTCACGACGCGACTCAGCGTCGGGCAGCCGTTTTCGCGTTCCAGACCGCTTGCCGATAAAGGAGATTCCCTCTCCCGGCGGCCGGGAGAGAGAATCCGTCTTGCCACCTGGCAGCCGTCTGCGCGTGATCTACGTCGAGGCGCCGCCTGCACGCTATCCGGGCCGGATTCGCGAGCGTGTGTCAGGGTTTCCGGTCAGAGGCAGAGGTCGGTTTCCGGACATCCGAAGCGCGTGCAGTGGTAGCACGTTGGGGCGCCCTGCGTGATCATCTCGTGCGCGGCTACCGTCCCGCGCTCCTCGGCCTGCTGGTCGGTCCCGAACGAATCGATCCGCAGCTCCTCGATCTCCAGGCGCAGCTTCTTCATGGTGCTCTCCCTTGGTGTAGATGGATCGGATCGGCCTCCACCTGCTTCCAGCGCTGACAACCTCGGTGTCTACGCGAGAAGACGTGGAAGGCGCTAGCGCAGGAATGCGACCGGAAACCGTCGTGCCCGATCACGCCGTTCCTGCAATACAGGGTTATGTCGGATAAAGAATGTAAGAAGGTAGCGGATCCATCCTGTGGGCACCACCCTGCCATGCCGAACCGGCCCTTTCTCTCGTCTCTCGCCGGTGGCTCCGCGAGATCGACGGGTCTTTCGAGGCTGGTGCCGATTCGAGCCACCCGTTGACGGATGTATTGTTCCGGTTTATCTTCGGAACCCGCTTGAAACCGGAGTGCGGTCGATTCCCGGGAGGGGGTTGACGAGGGGCCTTGAGGGATGTATTCTTGAAGGCTCCGCCCGAACTTCGGTGGTCGGACGGGCCGCGGGGCGAAAAAGAAGGAATCTCCCCTTGACGGCTGAGCGCAAGTGGTTTAGATTGAACGAGTTAGCCCGACGCACCAGCGAAGCGAAGTCGAAAAAACGGAAGCGCTTCGGGGGTTGACGGAAGGAGCCGGCGGGGTTAGATTGAAAGGCTCGCTCGAATGAGGGCGGGCGAACGCGGCGGACCGGGTGAAACTGGTCTGGACGCCATAACGAAGCGGGTCAGCGGCCCGCGGAGATTTGACAACACGGGTCAGTGGGAGTGCTTGAACCAGGGCGCCCCGTGGCACGCCGGCTTTCGGGCCGGTTGGAGGCATCGTGTCCTCCAGTGCCGAGAAAACGGGACATGGTCAACACGAAATTCCGAATGAACGACAACAGTCGTTCGTTCATCGAGCTAATCGAAATCTCTAATGGAGAGTTTGATCCTGGCTCAGGACGAACGCTGGCGGCGCGCTTAACACATGCAAGTCGAACGGGCTTGCTCCTTCGGGGGCAGGTCAGTGGCGAACGGGTGCGTAACACGTGAGCAACCTGCCTGTGGGTGGGGGATAACCCGGGGAAACCCGGGCTAATACCGCATACGCTCTTCCCTTCGATTGGGGGGGAGAGGAAAGCTCCTGCAAGGGAGCGCTCATAGAGGGGCTCGCGGCGTATCAGGTAGTTGGTGGGGTAACGGCCCACCAAGCCGACGACGCGTAGCCGATCTGAGAGGATGATCGGCCACATTGGGACTGAGATACGGCCCAGACTCCTACGGGAGGCAGCAGTG
>DASVWD010000034.1 GCA_036389795.1 Longimicrobium sp. | reverse complement strand
GCGCGCGGCCAGGAGCCCGGCGTTGGCCGCGCCCGCCTTGCCGATCGCCACGGTGGCGACGGGGACGCCCTTCGGCATCTGCACGATGGAGAGGAGCGAGTCGAGCCCGCTCAAGCTCGAGGAGAGGACGGGGACGCCGATCACGGGGAGGACGGTCTTGGCGGCGGTCATCCCGGGGAGGTGCGCGGCCCCGCCGGCGCCGGCGATGATCACCTCCAGCCCGCGCTCCTCGGCCTGCTCGGCGTAGCGGAACATGCGGTCGGGCGTGCGGTGCGCGGAGACGACCTCCATCTCGTACGCGATCCCCAGCTCGTCCAGCACCCGCGCCGCCTCCTGCATGGTCTCCCGGTCGGAGCGGCTCCCCATGATGATCCCGACCCGCGGCTGGCTCACGCGCCTCCTCGCTGCTGCCCGTTCGTCCGTGCACGTCTGTGCACTTTGTACAGTTTAGCCACCGGAGCGGCGCGCTGCCAGAGGACCGCCGCCTCCACGGCACACCGTGTACTTTACGCCGCCGGTGGGACAACAGTATAGACGCGCTGGCGTGTGGGCGCGAGTGAGGGGGGTGAGTGCATCGGTACGGCCTTCGGCGCGGCGGCGGGAGTCCTCACCCGCCGCCCTGGCGAGCTGCTGAAAACTCGGCGTCCAGGCTCGTGGGTTGCGGAGCGAAGCCGTGGATCGGCGCGAACCCGGGGAAGGTTCTCGAGACCTCCTCCAGGGCGGAGGCAGGCCGAGCGGAGGGCGGGCTGTCGACCGAGCCTACGGGCCCGGCTTCGCGGGTGCGGAGGCCTGGGCAGGTCCGATCGCCGCACGCACCGCCTCGTACCTCGTGCTGTCGACCACCCCCCGCCACGCCCCCCTCACGCGCCCCGAAGGGTCGAGAAGCACCGTGTACGGAACCGCGACCACCCTCCAGCGCTTCTCCACCTCGGCATCGGAAACGCGGGTTCCGGCGAACTCCAGCCCTGTCTCGGAGGCGTACGTCGAGGTCGACGCCGAATCGCTGAGGGAGACCGCCACCGCGCGGGCTCCATCCAGCCGCAGCACCTGCTCGCGAAGGCGGTTCCACCGCTTCACGGACAGGCGGCACCAGGGACACTCCGTCGTGTAGAGGACCGCGAGCGTGGGCCCCCGGGGCTGCTCCTCGAGTGCCAGGTCCTTCCAGAACCCGGGGAGCGAATCACCCGTCGCCAGGATCCTTTCCTCCTGCTCCTGGCCGGCCTCCGCCCCCCGGGTGAAGCGCACCGCGATCATGGACGCGAAGAACACCACGGAACAGGCGAGCAGGACGTCCGTGCGGCCGGGTCGCTTCATGGCTGCCCTCCCTCCCTCGTGCGGTAGACGTGGACCACGGGCGCCGGCTCGTCCGCCATCACCACCAAGGACGAGTCACGGCGCAGGATGAAGTGTGCCGGCCTGGGAAGACGCCACCTCCCGATGAAGGCACCCGTCCGTGCATCGTAGACGTGGACGTCCCGCGTCTGAAGCCCGTCCTTGCCCGCGGGCCTGCCCCGGAAGAGCGCGTAGACCCGCTCGCCGTCGGTGGACACATCGGTGTAGGCGAAAACGTCCTCGTCCGACAGGCTGAACGGGTTGGCTCCTCGATACGGCTTGATGCGGACCGGCCCGTCCGTACGCCAGCGAGTCTTCCCTTCCCGGTCGAAGCACTCCACCACCGAGTGGAAGCGGTACGCCCACACGACGGCGCAGGGACCGGCGCCATGGGCGAGCACTCCCTGGTTGAGCCGCATCGCATTGCTGGTCCGCAGGATGGGAACACCCGCCGTCCCGATCTTCCGTCCGGCGCGGTCATAGCGGACCAGGACGCTGTTCACCAGGTCGCCCCCCACCCAGACGCCGTCGTCGGAGGGTGCCACGATCCCGAGCGGCGCGTGGTCCACCATGAACTCCGAAACCACCTTCCCGTCCTCGAACCCGATGACCTTCGCGTTCCCGGGGTCCGCGACCCACACGGTCCGTCCCGGGGACACGTCGATCCCGAGCGCGACCGCGATCTCACCCGGCCCGTGCCCGGGCCTTCCTTCGCGCTGGATCGCGAAGCCGTCCATGCCCAGACGAACGGCCGCTTTTCTCTTCGTCTCCAGCGTCCATATCGCACCGTCCGGCCCCCCTCTCAGGTAGGCCGGCAGCTCCAGCACCGGAAGGGCGTCGCTGATCAACGGCTCGGCGTCGCCGTACGAGGCGATCTCCACGAACTGCACGGGAAGCTCCGGCCCCGCATCGGACTTCGAACCGCAGGCCGCGGCCAGGAAGCTGGCGCAGCAACACGCAAACGGGCGCAGGGGAAGAGGCATGGACGTCTGCGAGTTCAGGTTTCCAGTCACCGACCGACACAACCCGGATCGTTCGACATCCGATCCGGCTGGTGCCCGCAGCTACATCTCCAACTCCGAGACCGACGCCGTCTTCTTGCAATCCTGCTCCGAGCCCTTGCAGAGGGAGGTCGTGGCGCCGTCGCACACCCCCATGACCATGCGCTCGGCCCACTGGCAATCGGCTTCGGCGGCCGACGCAGGGAGGGCCAGCATGCCTCCTGCGACGATGAACCCGAGCGCCAGGCTGATCTTGATGGTCTTTTTCATGGTGCCCCCTCGTCGAGTGAATGTTGATCCACACCTCTCCCCTGCGCAGATCGACTCCGTCACAACCAGAGACATCTCGCGATGTCCAAGTCACCCCAGGCAACATCAGTTTACGACCCCTCATTTTGTTTGTCAATCTTTTGTCTGTTTACGTGAGAGAATATAGGAACCTGCAACGCCGAGACCGGTTCTCAGCCTTCCGCGATCCATTGACCCGTTCTCGTCATCTTCAAGCATTCATGCGGATCTAAGGCCATACTCCATCCGGACCGGCGGACCAGATCGGCGCCGATGCGGAGAGCCTGGCCGCGCCGCACCCGTTGTACATTTAATCAGTAGGTGGCTTAATAGAAGCGATACCGCAGGCGCTATCTCGCATGAGGGATGCGCGCCCGGAGGGCCGGGACGCCGCGGCCACGGGGGTATCGTGGCCGCGGTGGCCCGGCGCCGTTGGCCTGCGTGGTTTGCAGGCCTACGGCGCGCGCAGCCCGGCCCGGAGCGCAGCGGAGGGACATGCCCAAACTGCAAGTGCGAAAGTGCTGAGTGCGAAAGTGCGAAAGTAACTACCGACGAGACCCACTCACGCACTCACGCACTTCAGTTCAAAAGCCTTGTTTCCATTTGGGAACACGTATAGCTTTCGTGGCGACTTCCCCAGACAACCCGTGCCGGCTTTCCGAATGGACCTTCGCGACGTGCAGAGGCAGGTGGACGCGTACATCTCGCAGTTCAAGGAGGGGTACTTTCCGCCGCTGGTGAACCTGGCGCGGCTGACGGAGGAGGTGGGAGAGCTGGCGAGGGAGCTGAACCACCGTTACGGGCCCAAGACCAAGAAGCCCGACGAGCCGGAGCAGGACGTGGCGCTGGAGCTGGCCGACATCATCTTCGTCTGCGTGGTGCTGGCCAACCAGATGGAGGTGGACCTGCAGGACGCGGTGGAGCGCACGCTCACCAAGTACCGGGTGCGCGACGCCGACCGCTGGGAACGGAAGGAACCGCAGGGAACAGGGGACAGGGAACAGGGGACAGCCACCGCCTGACGCACTCCGTACTTCGTACCTCGTACCTCGTACCCCGTACTTTCGCACTCTCGCACTTCGCACTTTCGCACTCGCCGTTCATGAACCCGACCGTCTACATCGTCGCCGACGGGGCGGACCAGGTGGCGCTGATCACGGCGCAGCTGGAGCGCAGCCGCCAGTTCGTGACCAAGGGCTTCACCGGGGCCGACCGGGCGCTGGAGGAGGTCCGCGCGGAGCCGCCCGACGCGGTGGTGGCCGACCTGGCCACGGGCGGCGCGGGCTTCACGCAGCGGCTCAGGGTGCTCAACCGCACGCTGCCGCTCATCATCGTGGCGGCGCGCGGGAGCGAGGCGGACGCGGAAGCCGCGCTGGAGGCGGGGGCGACGGACTTCGTCACCAAGCCGGTGGAGGGCAAGGCGCTGGAGACGCGCATCCGCCGGGCGCTGGAGCTGCTCCCCGCGCAGGAGCTGCTCTCGTCGGTGGCGCAGGTGCGCTTCGACCGGCACGGGATCGTGGGCTCGCACGACCTGGTGCAGCAGGTGCGCGAGTTCGTGGACCAGGTGGCGAGCGTGGCGCAGGTGACGGCGCTGCTCCTGGGCGAGAGCGGGACGGGGAAGAACATGGTGGCGCGCGCCATCCACGGGGCCAGCCTGCAGGCGCACATGCGCTTCGTGGAGGTCAACTGCGCGGCGCTGCCGGCCAGCCTCCTGGAGGCGGAGCTCTTCGGCTACGAGAAGGGCGCCTTCACCGACGCGCGGCAGATGAAGAAGGGGCTGGTGGAGGTGGCCGAGGGGGGGACGCTCTTCCTGGACGAGATCGGCTCGATGCCGCTGGAGCTGCAGGCCAAGCTCCTCACCTTCCTGGAGAGCCGCTCGTTCCGGCGCATCGGCTCCACGCGCGAGCAGCAGGTGAGCGTGCGGGTGATCGCGGCCACCAACGTGGACCTGGCGGGCGAGGTGGCGCGCGGCAACTTCCGCGAGGACCTGTACTACCGCCTGAACGTGGCCTCCAAGGTCCTGCCGCCGCTGCGGGCCATCAAGAGCGACATCCCGGCGATCGCGCGGCACTTCGTGAAGCGCGCGGCGGAGTACTTCGCGAAGCCGGTGCCGGAGATCGAGGCGGAGAGCCTGGAGCGGCTCAAGCGCTACGACTGGCCGGGCAACGCGCGCGAGCTGCGCAACGTGATCGAGCGCTCGATGATCTTCTCGCGCGACCACGTGCTGCGCATGCCGGAGCTGACCAGCCCCTCGTCGGCCCCCGCGGCGCCGCCCAACTCGGTGCCGATCCCGCGCGGGCTCACGCTGGAGGAGGTGGAGCGGATGTACATCGAAGCGACGCTGGCCGACGTGGGCGGGAGCATCAACGCGGCGGCCGCGCGGCTGGGCGTCTCACGCAAGGTGCTCTGGCAGCGGCGCAAGCGGCACGGGATGGTCGCTTAGAACCGAAGTGCGAGAGTGCGAAAGTAACGACGCACCCGCATCACGTTCGATCTGGCGAAAGACGCCGCGGAGTCCAGGATCGGACTCCGCGGCGTCTTCGTTTCGGCCGGACTCCGGTGCGGCGGCGGGGAGCCCCCGCCCTGGCGCCTGGCGCGCCTGTCCCTCCCCGAACTTCAGGGGAGGGACTTCGGCGCTGCGCGAGACGGGGTGGAGTCGGGCTTCCGCGCGGATCTCAGGTCATGTTCCTGATCGGGAACAACGCGGTCTTTTCCGTGGGGAAATCTCCGCTCGGAACGGTCGAGAAGGTCGTCTGAGGTGGGAAATTACGCCCGCGGTGAAGGTGGAATGTGGGCCTGGGAGGAAGGCGATGTTCCCGGGGGGAACAGAGGCGTTCCTGTTTGGGAACGAGGGATCGCGCGACGACCTGTCGCCTGTAGTGCTAAGCCGTTGATGTGATTGGCGTTGGGTGAGATGTAGAAGGTGGGCCGAAGCTTGCCCTATACAGGGGCCGAGGATCGCGACACCGATCCATGACCCCAACGTGTAACGTATTCGATTCCAACGGTTTCTAGACACACCCCCAGGGGCGCGCAAGCTGACGTGGCCGCCGCCACATATCGGTTACCCCTTCCTTTCGAGCGCCCCGACTCCGCGCCGGTCCGCCTCCCGCCCGGGTTTCCTGCCCGGGAACATCCTCCCGAAAGCCTCGCCGCCCCCGTCGGCGCCCGACCCTGGTCTGGCGCCACGTCAGCTTTTGTGGCAATGACAGCACGGAATGCAAGCGCCTGAAGGCGCTCGCTGGAACCACGGGAAGCCCTTCGGGCTGGGCCCGCGGCTCCTCGCTTCAGTTGACGGTGGAGATGACGTAGGTGAGGGAGGCTTTCGTGTTTCCCGCCCCGGTGCCGGGAGGGCGGGGGAGGCGCAGGCGGGTGGTGTAGCCGGTGCCGGTGGTCGAGCCGGCGGGGGTGGTGGGGGCGGGGCGGAGGGGGGACGATGCCGGCGCGGCGCCGGGCTCGCCCTCGAGCACGTGCACCACGATGGCGGCGCGGCCCTGGAGGGCGAGGGGCGTCGTCACGTCGATGTGGCCGCCGCGGTCGAAGGCGACGCGGCTCGGGCCGGCCGCGAAGCTCACGCGCTCCACCACTGTCGCCGACGCAGTCATCCGCGCGCTCGCGCCCTGGGCGGCGGCGGGGGCGGTACCCAGCGCCGCCAGCAGCGCCGCGGCGGCGGTCAGGGAGGCTCGGAGGAAGGCGGACGCGTTCATCGCCCGGCGCGCAACGCGAGGTCCGCGCCAGGTGCCGGATCACCCTAAGTCGTTGATCGACAATCTGTTAGATCGTGCTGTGTCCGGAGTCTTCCGGTAGCGGATCCGGACGGGAGGGATTTTCCTCGACCTGCAAGTCTTTACGGATCAACGACTTGTGAGCAGGTGTCCAGAAACGCGTCACCGCCGTGGCGGCGCGGAGGGCGGCGGGGCAGGGGAGGGGGCGGGGCGGGGCGCGGGCTCTCCAGCGCGGCGGAGGTACAGCGGCGGCAGGGCGACGGAGGCGTTCCGGCCCGCGGCGGGGACGTCGAAGGTGAGCGCCCCGGCCTCGGGCGCGGCGCCGAGCGCCTGCAGCGAGCTGGCGGCGACGGTGAGCGTGTAGCGGCCGGCGGGGAGGCGCGCGAAGTAGAACTCGCCGTCGCTGAAGGTGACGGCGCGCAGCGGCTCCTGCGCTCCCTCGCGGCGCGCCTCGACGGTGATGCCGGCCAGCGGGCCCGGCCGGCCCCGCCAGCTCACCCGGCCGGACGCCTCGCGCGTGCGCAGGACGGGGAGGTCGCGCGGGGTGTAGAGGTTCGGCGCGGGGCGCAGCAGGTACTCGGCGACGGCGGGCGCCAGCTCGGGGTCGGCCACGCTCAGGGTGTCGACGCCCAGGTTGAGCACGGCGTAGGGGAGGAGGCCCCAGGCGCGGTAGCGCCCCGCCCGGTCCGACACCGCGCGCTCGCCGCCGATCACCACCGGGACTTGGGGGGCGAGCGGCTCGCCGGGGTCGCGCACGCCGTCGCCGTCCTCGTCGAAGAAGACGACGCCGCTCACCCCGGCGCGGCCCAGCGTCTCGAAGGGGCTGGAGAGGAGGCCGACGCCCGGGTTCCACGCCACGCCGCCGCCCGCGCTCGCGAACGCCCCGGTGCGGGCGCGGTCGCGGAAGGTGTTGGCCTGGAAGAAGGCGGAGGGGGTGCGCGTGACCATCGCGATCGCCAGTCCGGGCGGGCGGCCGCCGCCGTACCAGACGAAGCTGGCGGTGACGCTGCTGGCCTCGCCCGGGCGGAAGGTGGTGCCCAGCGACGCCTGCTCCAGGGCGCCGCCGCCCGCCACGTCCACCCGGGCGTTCACGTTCACGTCGCGCAGCCGGTTCATCCAGCGGCGCGAGGCGAAGGCGTACGCCTGCAGGCTCAGCACGTCGCGCTCCTGGAAGCCGCTCTCGTAACTGGCGGTGAAGCGCGCGCGCCCGAGCCCCGAGCCCATCGCCACCTGCCAGGCGTCCGCGCGCCCGGGCTCGTCTCCCCGCACGCGCGCCTGCAGCGAGAGCGGGTAGGTGCGCGAGAGGGCGCCCACGCGCCAGGTGCTCACCCCCTCGGCGAACCAGGTGCCTGGCGCCAGCTCGGTCTCGCGCCGCCACCCGCCGGAGAGCTGCCAGCCGCCGTAGCGCCGGTACTGCTGGATGGTGGCGTGGAGGAGCGATCCCGCCCGCCCGCGCAGCTCCGTCCGCAGCGAGGGGAAGGGGTTCCAGGCCAGGATCCCGTAGGGCCGCGTCTCGACGGTGCCCGCGCTGTCGCCCCGCGCGAGGTGGTCGGCGCCGACGCCCAGGGTGAGGCTCGGCAGGAGGCCGCGGCGCACGTCCAGGTAGCCGAAGCGCGAGCAGCTCTCGTCGCGGCAGACGCCGGCGCCCGCGAACCAGCGCCAGTCGCCCGCGGGCACCTGGACGGCGGGGACCAGGAAGGTCAGCTCCTCCACCCGCTCCTGTCCCGCGGGGCCGATCAGCCGCACGCGCACGGGCGTGGTGCCGTAGCCGATCGGGGTGGCGACCGGCTCCTGCGCGCCCTGCGTGGAGACGCCCACCAGGTACTCGCCCTGGTAGACCTCGTACTCCCACCCGGCGGGGACCACGGGGCGCACGAGCGCCTCGCCGAAGAACTGGGGCTGGTAGAGCGGCTCGTTGCTGGCGGCCACGCCGAAGAAGGGGCGGGTGACCAGCCCGTCGCTCAGCACGTCGCCCAGCTGCACCTGGCGGATCCAGCGGCTCCCGGGAAAGGCGCGCGCGTACTGCGCGTACGGGTCGGCCACGCGCGCGGCCCCCTCCTGCCCGCCGAAGAGCGCGGTGGCGCCCCCCTCCAGCGCGCCGCCCAGGAGCGCCACGCCCAGCGCGGCGCGCGCGCTCCCCTGCGTGGCCTCTTCCGTCCACGTCCCCGACACCCCCCACCCGGCGGTGACGCCCCCCGTGCGCGACGGGTAGGCGACGTCGGGCTCCTCGCCCCGCAGCAGCGCGCCGCCGCCCACCCTCCGCTCGCCCTCGCGGCGGGCGGCGGCGTTGGCGCGGGCCACCACGGGGTAGTCGGCCCGGCCGCCCAGCAGGATCGACAGGTTCTCCCAGTCCACGCTCACCTCGCCGGCCAGCACGCGGCCGAGCGCGCCCGGGGAGAGGTAGACCTCGCCCTCGCGGCGCAGCCACTCCGCTTCCGGGACGACCACGGTGGCCTCGCCCGAGCGGACGGTGCGGGTGGGGAGGTGCACGCGGGTGCTCCAGACGCCGGGGGGCCACTCCAGCGCCAGGGTGTCGCCGCGCTCGCTGGCGGGGATCTGCAGGTACTCGAGGACGGGGCGCAGGGGGACGAGCGGCTGCCCCTGCGGGTCGAGGAGGACCACCACGGTCTGCGTCCCCGGCAGCGCGGTGAGCCGCAATTCGAACAGCCCCTGCTCCTGGGAAGGGAGAGGGGCGGGCCGAAGCGCGAGCGCGCAGGCGCCCAGCAGGAGCGCGCCCGCGCGCGGGAGCCGGCGCCTGCGCATGGGGCTAGTTGAGGACCGTGATGGTGACCGTGAGCGGCGCGGAGTAGGTGCCCGGCGGGAGCGGCTGGGCGGCGGGGACGGTGAGCCGCCCGCCGACGTAGACGTCCGCCGCGAACACGTTGTTCTGCGGCGTGTTGTTCGGCAAGTCCAGCGTGAGGTACGGCCCCGAGCCGGAGTGCACCGACGGGTCGTACGTGGTCTGCTGGGCGTCGCAGCTGGCGGCGGTGGACGTCGTCGCGTTCCAGACGCAGAGCCAGCCGTACTGGGCGCCGCTCCAGCTCACCGGGAGGTTGACCGAGCCGTTGCTGATCGCCGTGGGCAGGGTGAGCCGGATCCCGTAGCGCACCGTCTTGCGCAGGTTGCTGAAGCGCACCCCGGCCGACCAGGTGCCGGCCGTGTACGGCGGCCGCGCGGGGACGGTGACCACGTCGCCCGGGCCCACGTAGCCGAAGTACAGGTCGCGCGTGGACTCGAGCAGGATCGGCGGGGGCGCCACCCGCACGCTGGCGTTCACGTTGGCCACCGCGCGCAAGGGCGCCTGGGCCTGGGCGGCCGCGCGCCCCGCCCCGCCGGCCGCCGCCAGGGCGGCCGGGAGGAGGAAGAGGGCGAGGCGGCCGGACGGGCTCATGGCGCGACGGAGACCTGGCGGGTGATGGCGTCGGCCGGGAGCGCGCCGCCCGGCGGGAGGTCTTCGCGCTCGGTGTTGATGGTGATGCGCACCGTGAGCGGCCCCTGCGCCTCGGCGGCCACGGGGATGGCCACCCGGCGGCGCATGGCGCGGTAGACGGCCAGGTCGTCGTAGACGGTGCCGACCACGGTGCCGCGCGCGTCCACCACCTCGGCGGTCATCCGCCCCAGGAAGGCGGCGTTGCCGGTGCGCTCCAGCCCCACCTCGAGCGCCACGTCGCCGCCCTGGCGCCGGGCCGCGGCGGCGGCGAGGGTCACGCCGGTGCGGACGTCGCCCTTCCGGTAGTTGGCGGCGATCACCAGCGTGGTGGTGACGTTGAGCTGCAGGCGCAGGTCCCCTTGAGTCTGCTCGATCGGGGGCTGGCCGCCGCGCGAGCTGATCACCAGGCGCGACCAGTACTCGCCGTCGGCCAGGTCGGCCGGGGGCTCCACCATCACCCGCACCACCTGCCGCTGGCCGGGCTGCAGGAGGAGGCGGCGCGGGAAGGCGCGCATCCACGCCAGCGCCGAGGGCTCGCCCGCGGCCGGCTGCAGGGTGAGGGGGACCACGACGTTGCCGGCCGAGTCGGACTGCGGGTAGCCGTAGGCGAAGTCGATGGTGACCTCTTCCGGCAGCGTCCCCGGGTTGTGCAGGGTGAGGATCCCCGTCCGGGTGCGGCTGTCGATGTAGAGCGCCGTGGGGCTCACCGAGACGGCCCTCGCCTCGCGCGCGCCGGCGACGAGGATCGCGAGGGCGGCGAGGAGGGGCGCGGCGAGGCGCGTGAGCCGGTTCCGGATCGGGGGTCCCGCCATCGTTCTGCCTGGTTCCTTCTCTGGTGACTCGGCGGCGGCCGTCGCAGCCGCCGACGAAAGCTACGTGGTGGAGCTCGCGACCACCACGTTGACGGTGATGGTGGCCGTGTACGCGCCGGGCGGCTGCATGGCGCCGGGCCGGGCGCTGCCGCCCAGGTGGAGGTACGCGCCCCCCAGCCCCGGCGGGATGTGGAAGGTGAACGGCGCGCCCGGGTCGAACTCGATCACCTTGCCGGACTTGAAGAAGGTGATCCTCCCGTCGCCGGGGCCGAAGAGGAGGGGGAGCGTCTGGCTGCCGGCCGTCATCGCCGCGGGGAGGCCGAAGGTGACGGTGACGGAGCCCGAGCCCACCAGCTCCAGGGTGGCGCGCCGCGAGGCGTCGAGCGGGCTCACCACCGTGGGCGCCCCCGCGGTGAGGGTGCCGAACTGCAGCCCCTGCCGCGGGAGCACGGTGAGCGAGAGCCTGCTCTGGGCGGCGGCCGGAGACGCGAGCAGGACCAGGAGCGCGGCCAGGAGCCGCGCCCCGGTCCCGCGGCGGCGCCGCGGGGCGCGCGGGCGCCCGGGGTCCGCCGCCGCCACGCGCCTCAGTTGGTGGCGGTGAAGGTGAAGGCCAGGTCGCCCTCGAAGGTGCCGATCCCGGCGGCCGCGCTGCCGGTGACGGTGCCGCCGACCAGCACGTAGGTGCTCTGCACGGTGCCGGGGGCGGCGGCCGTGAACGAGAACGAGGCGCAGCTCGCCACCGCGGTGCCGGAGCCGCCGCTGGTGGTGGCCGTGGCGCACGAGGCCGAGAAGCCGAGGGTGGTGCCGGTGAGCGCGTTGGTGAGCACCGCGGGGACGGTGGCGGTGACGCCCACGCTGGAGTTGTGCCCCACCTGGATCTGGCCGAGACCCGCGGTGGTGAGTCCCGAGAGGGCGGCCTGGCTGGCGCCGCTGGAGGCCAGCGTGGAGCTGGCGCCCAGCGCCAGGGTGCCGAACTTGAGCTGGTGCGTGGTGGCGGCGGTCAGGCTGGCGACCACCGTGGCCGAGGCGTTCACCGTGGCGGTCGCGGTCTGCGCACGGGCGGCGGCCGGCAGGGCCAGCGCGAGCGCGGCCAGCGCGAGGCTGAGCTTCTTCATCGTGGGGCTCCTGGTATGTGGAGGGGTGTGATCGCGGACGGTGTGGCGGAGAGGGGCCTGCGTCCGAGCCGGCCCCGGGTAGGGGCAACGCCTGTGCCGAACGGCGTGCGTCTGAAAATCGTGCGGCGGCAAGAATTTATACGGGGTGAAAACACCTTTCTACCGCGAGTCTGTTCCGTTTCGGGAACATGGCTCGTTCCTGAACGGGAACAAATCATGTGCTTATGGCCGAAAGGGCGCGAAAATGCGCCGGCTCGTCCAGACGTGTGCGGAAGGGCGCGAGAAGCGGCGCGGATGGCGCGGAACGCAGAAGTTCGGGCGAAACGCGAGAGGGGATCTGCTACGGGATCGGGTGGCACCGCGACCTCCCGCGGCCGATCACCCCTGAACCCAAAAAGAATTCCTCGCGCAGAGGTCGTCAGCGAAGCAGACGAAATCCTGAAGCTCTCCGCTCCCTCTGCGTGAGGCTTTGCGGTTCGTGTTCCCGAACGGGAACTCAGCCCTCGCGCAGGGCGGCGACGCAGGCCTCGTTCTCGGCGGGGGTGTTGTAGAAGTGCGGGGAGACGCGCACGTAGCCGGCGCGGTAGTCCACGATGATCCCCCGCTGGGCCAGGCGGCGCACGGCGCCGGGGGCGTCGTGGTGCTTCACCAGGACGATCCCGGAGCGGCGCGCGGGGTCGGCGGCGGTCTTCAGCTCGAAGCCGGCGTCCCGGCAGAGGCCGACCAGGTGCTCGGTGAGCGCGGCGATGCGGGTGTAAATTTTTTGTTCACCCGCCTCGGCGAAGACCTCCAGCCCGCCGAGCGCCGTGTAGACGGTGGGGACGGCGGGGGTGCCCAGCGAGAAGCGGCCGGCGTCGTCGCGGAACTCCAGCTCGTCGACGCGGAAGGTGAACTGGTCGCGCGCGCCGAACCACGAGGCCATGGTGGGGCGCAGGCTCTCGATGCGCTCCTCGCGCACCCAGAGGAAGGCCAGGCCGGGGCCGCCCAGCAGCCACTTGAGCGGGCCGGCCACGTACACGTCGGCGTCGGCGGAGCGGGGGTCGACGGGGAGCTGCCCGGCGGCCTGGTAGCCGTCGACCAGGAAGAGGGCGCCGGCGCCGCGGGCGGCCCGGGCGATCGGCGCCAGGTCCTGCACGTAGCCGGTGCCGTAGAAGACGTGGCTGGTGGCGACCAGCGCCGTCCTCTCGTCGACGTACTCGGCCCAGCGCTCTGGCGGCACGCCGATGCCGTCGTCGCTGGGGACGCGGACCACCTCGACGTCGGGGCGGGCGAGCCACTGGTACACCAGGGTGGGGAAGTCCAGCTCGGCGACGACGACGCGGTTGCGCTCGCGATAGTCGATGGCGGAGGCGATCGACGACAGCGCGCCGGAGACGCTGGGGGAGAGGGCGATCTCGCTCTCCCTGGCGTTCCACATGGCGGCGACGGCCGATTTCAGCTGGTCGACGCGGCCCATCCACAGCTCGTACCAGGCGCTGGCGCCCAGGGTGTTCCAGAGCGCCTGGTACTCGCCCAGGTACCCCATCCCGCGCCGCGACAGGGCGCCGAGCGAGCAGGAGTTGAGGTAGGTGCGGGTCTGCAGGATGGGGAACTCGCTCCGCCAGCGCTCGAGTTCCGCGTGCGGGACGGCGCTCATGCGTCCACCTCCTCGGCGCCGCCGGTGAGCTCGGCCGCGCGCTCCTCGCCGGCGGCCTGCGCATTGAGCTGGTCGAGCGTGTCGACGGCGCGGCGCAGGTGGGGGATGACGATGGAGCCGCCGACGACGAGGCCCACGCTCAGGGCCTCGAAGAACTCGGGGTCGCTCACCCCTTCTTCCTTGCAGCGGACCATGTGGTAGGTGACGCAGTCGTCGCAGCGCAGCACCAGCGAGGCGACCAGGCCCAGCAGCTCCTTGGTCCTGGCGTCGAGCGCGCCGGGCTCGTAGCAGCGGCTGTCGAGCGCGAAGAAGCGCTTGATCTCCAGGTTGCCGGCTTCCAGGATGCGCTCGTTCATGCGCTCGCGGAAAACGCGGAACTCCTCCAGGCGGTCGGCCATCGTCGCTTAGCTCCAGGCGGAAGGGAGCGCGCAACTTGCCGCCGCGCCCATGCTACCGTCAAGAACAGCCAAAGCCTCACACAGAGGACACAGAGAACACGGAGAACTGCATAAAGATTTTCTCTCTGTGTCCTCTGTTTCCTCTGTGTGAGATCAATTCGACCCTGCCTCTAGCCGATATCTGAACTCAGCGCGTCTGAAAGTTCGAGATTCGACGCAGTCCTTCCTGTAGCTTGGCGGCGCCGAAGTTGATCAGCAGGCCGACCGGAAGATCGAGGAGGCGCAAGTAGGTGAGCACCTGCTTCGCGTGTACGGGAGCAAGCTTCTCGATTGATTTCAGTTCGACCAGCACTCGGCCGTCCACGAGCAGATCGGCGCGGAAGCCCTCTTCGAACCGCATGCCGTCGAACTCGAACGAAACCGGCTTCTGGCGCTCTACCTGTAAACCCCTCCGCTCCAGCGCGCGGGCGAGCAGCGCTTCGTACACGGATTCAAGCAGACCCGGGCCGAGCCGGGTGTGCAGGTCGTAGGCTGCATCGACGATCTCTCCTGTAACGACGTTGGGGTCGTGCATGGCGTTGAATGCGAGGGCGGATAAGGGATGATGCCGGATGTTCGGAATGTAAGCTTCTGCGTACAAGAGCGACAAGTATGATTGAAGGACAGCAAATCTCACACAGACGACTACAGAGAACTGCTAGAGATTTTCTCTCTGTGTTCTCTGTGTCCTCTGTGTGAGAATAACGTACCCGCCACCCTACTCCGACCCGTCTCCCTCGAGGTAGGTGTACCCAGCCAGGCCCTCCACGTAGTCGGCGATGAAGGTGTTGGCCTCGGCGCGCTTCAGGCGGGCGTTCTGCACCTTCTTGCGGAAGGTCGCCACCAGGTCCGACGAGCTGAACTGCACGTAGTTGAGCACCTCCGTCACCGTGTCGCCGTGCACCAGGTCGCCGATCTCGTAGCCCGTGTCGGTGAGGCGCACGTGCACGGCGTTGGTGTCGCCGAACAGGTTGTGCAGGTCGCCCAGGATCTCCTGGTAGGCGCCGGTGAGAAAGATCCCCAGGATGTACGGCTCGTCGGGGCGGAAGGAGTGCAGCTCCAGGGAGGGCTTGGCCTTCCGCCACCCCACGAACTGGTCGATCTTGCCGTCGGAGTCGCAGGTCATGTCCTGCAGCGTCCCCCGCCGACTGGGCTCCTCGCCCAGGCGGTGGATCGGCATGATCGGGAAGAGCTGGTCGATGGCCCAGGAGTCGGGCAGGCTCTGGAAGAGCGAGAAGTTGCAGAAGTAGCGGTCGATCAGCACCCCCTCCAGCTCGGGGAGGATGTCCTCGTACTCCTCGGGGTCCTCGGCCGCCAGCACCGCCACCCGGTTCATGATGGCCAGCCAGTAGCGCTCGGCCAGGGCGCGCTCGGCCAGCGACATGGTCCCCGAGTTGAAGTGCTGCTGCATCTGGTCCTTGGCGAAGCTGGCGTCGTGGTACACCTCGCGCAGGTTGCGCGAGTCGAGCTCGCGGTAGGTGGCGGCCAGCTCCTGCACCACGGCGTGCGCGTCTTCGTCCACCCCGCCGGGCGGGACGTCGGGCGCCTGCGTCTCCAGGTCGATCACGTTGATCAGCAGCAGGGCGTGGTGCGCGGTGAGCGCGCGGCCGCTCTCGCTGATCACGTGCGGCATCGGCACCTCGTTCTCGCGGCACTCCTCGGCCAGCGAGTAGATGATGTCGTTGGCGTACTCCTGGATCGAGTAGTTGACGCTGGCGTGCGAGGTGGAGCGCGAGCCGTCGTAGTCCACCCCCAGGCCGCCGCCCACGTCCACGTACTGCACGTCGACGCCCAGCTGGCGCAGCTCCACGTAGTAGCGCGCCACCTCGGCCATCCCCAGCTTGATGTTGCGGATGTCGGGGATCTGCGAGCCCAGGTGGAAGTGGATGAGCTTGAGGGTGTCCTTCTTCCCCGCCGCCTCCAGCTTCTCCAGCACCTTCACCAGCTGCGCCGAGTTGAGCCCGAACTTGCTCTTCTCGCCCGCGCTCTCCGACCAGCGCCCCACGCCCGACGTGGAGAGCTTGATGCGCACGCCGATGGTGGGCTCCACGTCCATGTCGGCGGCCACGCGCAGGATGGTGTCGACCTCGTTGATCTTCTCCACCACGATCAGCACCACGTGGCCGAGCTTCTGCCCCATGAGCGCCAGGCGGACGTACTCCTCGTCCTTGTAGCCGTTGCAGACGATCAGGTGGTCGGTGCGCTCGGTGAGGGCGAGCACGCCCATCAGCTCCGGCTTGCTCCCCACCTCGAGCCCCGCGCCGTAGGGGTGCCCGAAGGCGGCGATCTCCTCCACCACGTGGCGCTGCTGGTTGACCTTGATCGGGTAGACGGTGGTGTAGGCGCCCTCGTAGCCGAACTCCTCGATGGCGTTGTTGAACTTCTGCGTGAGCGTCTCGATGCGCGTGCGCAGGATGTCGGAGAAGCGCAGCAGCAGGGGGAGCTGGATCCCCTGCTCCGCCATGTCCATGGCGAACTCGAAGAGGTCGATCCCCCGCCCCTTGTCCTTGGTGGGATGGACGGTGACGTGGCCCTTCTCGTTGACTTCGAAGTAGCCGATCCCCCACCCCTCCAGGTTGTACAGCTCGCGGGAATCGTCGATGGTCCACTTGCTGGCGATCTCGGCCTCCTTCGGCTGATGGGAAGGGCGGTGAATCTGCGCACTTCACCCCCGGTGCGAAAGTGCGAGAGTGCGGGAGTGCGAAAGTGGACGGCGCCCCGGCTTGATCCGTCGCCCGGGGGAGCGATAGCTTTCGGGCGACCGGAAGTGTTTTAGTGCGTTAGTCCTTAGTCCTCAGTCCTGACGGACCGGCAGGCCCACGAAGGACTGAGCACTAAGCACTAAGGACTAACACACTTTCGCACTTTCGCACTTTCGCACTCATCCCCGTGTACCGTCCCCCCGACCTCTCGCAACCGCGGTTCCAGGACGCGCCCGACGCCGCGTTCCGGCCCGCCCCCGCCGACGGGGTGCTCCCGGAGGGCTTCTTCTCCACCACCAACCTGCCGACGTACGTGAAGGTCGGCGGCGAGTGGAGGCTGCCGCGCGACCCGCGCATGGACTCGGCGCTGGTGCTGGACCCCGACGGCGTGCCGCGCGTGCTGGAGGGGCGCTACGTCCGCGCCGGGCAGCCGGTGGCCATGGGCTTCGCCGAGGACGGCTCGGAGGGGATCTTCGTCCACGCCACCGGGCTCATGGGCGACCCCGACATGGGGCCCGAGGGCGAGTTCAAGTTCATGTCCTCCGAGGTCTCCCGCGAGAAGCCCACCGACTACCCCGAGATGGCGCGGGTGCTGGTGGACGAGCGGGAGCGCGGCGGGCACTTCATCTGGGTGGTGGGCCCGGCGGTGCTCCACTCGCGCGGGCGCGACACGCTCTCCTGGTTCGTCCGCAACGGCTACGTGGGGGTGCTCTTCGGCGGCAACGCGGTGGCGGTGCACGACATCGAGGCGTGCACCATGGGCACCACGCTGGGGATGAACAGCCGCGGCGTCCCCGTCGAGGGCGGCCACGCCTTCCACATGCGCGCCATCAACCGGGTGCGCGCGGCGGGCTCCATCCGCGCGGCCGTCGAGCAGGGGATCATCGGCGACGGGATCATGCACGCCTGCGTGACCTCCGACGTCCCCTTCGTCCTCGCCGGCTCCATCCGCGACGACGGGCCCCTCCCCGACACCCTCACCGACGTCATCGAGTGCCAGGAGGTGATGAAGGAGCACACCCGCCGGGCCACGGGGGTGATCATGATCGCCACGGCGCTGCACTCCATCGCCACCGGCAACATGCTCCCGTCCTACGTCTACCGCGAGGAGACGGGCGAGGTGCGGCCGCTCCCCACCATCTGCGTGGACTCGTCCGAGTTCGTCGTCAGCAAGCTCAAGGACCGCGGCACCCACCAGGCGTTCGGCGTCATCACCAACGCGCAGGACTTCCTGCACGTGCTGCGGCACTACGTGGAGATGGAGGAGGCCGCGCGCCAGGAGCAGGCGGTCGGGGTCGGCTGAGTCGGGGAGGGCAGGGAGCCGGCGTTCCGGGAGCCGTCCTGATCGTGCTACCGGAATCGTTTATTGACGTGGAGTGGACGGCTTTTCGCGCAACCGTCGTACTGTCGGGAACCCTCTTCCCGCGAGCTTCCATGCGCGTCCTTCCAGGTCCGAGACTCTGCCTCGCGTCGCTGCTCGCGGCGGCGCTCGCGCTTCCGGCGGGGGCGGGGGCGCAGGCCGGCGGCGCCGTGCGGCTGAAGGTGACGGACGAGCGCGGCGCGCCGCTGCGGGGCGCCGCGGTGCAGGTGGACGGCCGCCCGCGGGCGTGGACGGACTCGGCGGGGCGCGCGGAGGTGGCGGGGCTGGCGCCGGGATGGTACGCCTTCAAGCTGACGCGGCTGGACTACCGGGGCGCGGCGCCGGGGGTGCTGGTGGCGCCCGGCCGCGCCACCGTGCTGGAGGTGACCCTGGAGCGCGAGCCGCTGGCGCTCCCGGGCGTGGCGGGGAAGCAGAAGCTCGCCGGCCCGGGCGGCGTCCCCGGGCCCGGACCCCTCGGCCGCCGCATCCCGCGCGCGGTGATCGCCGCCACGGCGCCGGCGCGGCTCACCGACCTGCTGGAGAAGGCGCCCGAGGTGGTGCTGGTGCAGGGGCCGCACGGGGCGGAGGTGCGCTTCCGGCGGGCGCTGGCGGGCGTGCGGCCGGACCCGCCGGACGGCGGCCCCGCGCCGCCGGACTGCGTCCCGGCGTACTACGTCGACGGCGTCCTGCACCCGGGCGTCGGCTCGCCCGACGTCTTCCCGCCCGGCGAGGTGGAGGAGGTGCTCCTCTTCGCCGGCAACGTCCCGGCGGCGTACAACGGCGGCCGCGCCTCCTGCGGCGTGGTGGCCCTCTGGACCCGCGGCGGCGCCGGCGCGCCGTCCAAGCCCGCGGCGGCCGGTCCGGCCCGGCCGGCGGGCGCCGGCAAGTCCGCGGCGGTCGCGGCCGCGCCGGGCGGCCGCTCCCCGGCGGGGCCGTGAGCCGCCCGTCCGCCCGCCGCGCACCCCGCGCCTGACCCGGATGCTTCCCCCCCTCCCGCAGCCCGAGCCGGACGCGCGCAACCCCAACCTGGGCGCGGCGCTGGCCGCCGTCGTCGACCGCATCCCGCCCGAGCGCGTGGAGCAGGTGTGGGTCTTCCCCCCGCGGATGATCGGCGCCAAGGAGAGCGGGCTGGCGGTGCTCGTGGTCGCCCCCGCCGACGGGGAGGCGGACCGGGAGCGGCTCGCCATCTACACGCTCCGCTACGAGGCGCTCGCCGAGAAGGGGAAGACCACGCGCGCCGACCGGCTGGAGGAGCAGGGGACCGTGCCCCCCGACCGGGTGGACCGCATCATCGACGGCGTGGTGCGGCGGCTGGAGGGCGACCCCGCGCCTCCCGACATCCGCGACACCGGCCGCGACGCGGAGGCCTGGTGGGGGCTCGTGGAGGAGCTCGGCGCCGGGGTCGTTGACCGGGACAATCGAGAATAATTATCGTTAGGCCCGGTGTCCGGACGGATTCACCCGTCCGCGGGAATCTCAGGAGACGGGAATGTCCGCACACGCATCCATCGCCGCCACCTCGCCCTACCTGCACCTGTTCCGGCGCTACCTGCGGCAGCAGGGGCTCCCGGTCACGCAGCAGCGCGAGGTGGTGGCCGACGTGGTGTTCAACTCGCGCGAGCACCTCTCGGTGGAGGAGATCGAGGCCCGCCTGAAGGAGCGCGGCGAGCGCATCGGCAAGGCCACCATCTACCGCACCATGGAGATCCTGGTGCGCAGCGGCCTGGTGGAGGACCACGACTTCGGCGACGGCTTCAAGCGCTACGAGCACCTCTTCGGGCAGCGCCCCGGGCACGAGCACCTGGTGTGCACCCACTGCCGCAAGGTGGTGGAGTTCCAGCGCCCCGAGGTGGAGCGCATCCAGGACGAGGTGGCCCGCCAGCACGGCTTCCTCCCCACCCGCCACCGCCTGGAGATCTACGGCCTCTGCGGCGACTGCCAGGCGGCGGGGGTGACCATCAAGTACGAGGGCCTCGCCTGCCCGGTGATGGAAGTGGCTTGATTCCACGGCTCGGGAAGCGTGGACGGAGGAGGCGCCGGAGCGAATCCGGCGCCTCTTTCCTTCGCGCCCCGCCGGGCTGCCGAAAGAGCACGGCGAGCCGGTTGACGCCGCCGGCCGGACGGGCCAATTTCCGAAGCAGATCCGAACCAGAAGGCCCCGCCTGCGCAGCTGCAGGCCGGGGCCTTCCGGCGTTCGGGGGCATTCTGCCGGATGACGGCGGCTGCAGCGTCGGCGCCGACGGGAGATGCACCCGCTCGACAGCCCTTTACCGGGAGGCAGGCCGATGTTCCAGGACGTGAAGACCCACGGGGCGGCCGGAAACGGAACCGCGGACGACCGCGCGGCTTTCGCGGCCGCGGACGGCGCGGGCGGCACCGTGTACGTGCCGCGGGGGACGTACCGGATCGGTTCGAATCTCACCCTCGCTTCGGACGTCCGCTTCGAGCAGGGGGCGAAGCTCAAGCCGGACGCGAACGTCGTGGTCACGCTGAACGGCGGCCTGGATGCCGGCGTGTACCAGGTGTTCGACCCGAGCGCGGGAGGAAGCGTGAGGCCCAACCGCGTGGAGCACGTGGTTCCCCAGTGGTGGGGCGCCGTGGCCGACGGCGTCGCGGACGACTACCCCGCCATCGCGGCCGCGCTGCGCGCGGTGACGAAGACGTCGCAGTACGGGTCCGGCAGCGGCGGCGCGATTGTCTTCTTCCCTCCCGGGGTGTACCGCGTCACGCAGCCGCTGGACTGCGGGAACCCGGGCCAGGTGAACCTCCAGGGCTCCGGACGCTTCGAGACGGTGATCCGCGGCGACACCGGAGCCGGCCACGCGATCATCGAGATGGTGGGCACGCGCTTCGCCAGCGTCCGCGACCTGCAGCTGGACGTGGTGGGGATGGCGAACCCCTCGACGGTGGGGATCCTGATGGCCCGCGTCTCCATCAACGGCTTCGCGGCGCAGGCGGGGAACGTCGACCTCTCCAACGTCGTCATCCAGCTCCGCTCCAGCGCCACGGCGAACGGTGGGAAGGGCACCGTGGGGATCTACAACTACTGCTCCGAGGTCTGCGACTACCGCGACGTCTACGTGATCGCCGACACGGCCGCGGTCTACACCGCGGGCAACATCTTCAACCTCGCGTCGGTGCACCGGCCCGCCGGGTCGCAGTACCCCATGTTCACCGGCGACAGCTCCATGACGGTGTGCACCATGAGCGGCGCCAACGTGCTGGCCGGTCTCGCCGGGCCCGCGCTGCTCCTGGCCGGGTGCGCCAACATCAAGGTGGATTCGCACCTGACCTCGACCTGGCGCGAGCACCAGGCCGAGGGGCTCACGGGGCCGTACCGCTATGCCATCAACGTGGTCGCACAGCTTACCGACTTCGAGTTCCACGGCGACATCGAGGAGTACCCGGTGGTGCTGCGCAATCAGGTATCCATCTCGGGGATGCGGCTGCACGCCTACTCGGCGTGGTCGCTCACCGACCCGCGCGTCTACCTGGACCGGGTCCCGAACGCGCCCTCGCACGCCACCCTGGTCGGCTGCACGATCGACGTGGTGCCGACGCCGGATTCGTACCTGGGCGCGACGCCCGGCGCCAGCGGGTACCTGATCGACACCACGGCCGACGCCGCCAGCCAGGTGGTCGGGTGCGAGCTGTACCTGCGCTCGGGGAAGGTGCGCATCCAGAACCCGTGGGGGAACAGCAACCTCACCGGCAACACCGTGTATTTCGACGGGGACCTGGCGGACCTGGTGTTCCAGGCGCCGGTCGTGGCAGGCAACCTGATCCACGCGAAGGACAAGACGTCCGTGGCGCGGCTGGCGGTGGAGAACGCCGTCGCGGCGTCCACGCCGGGCTCGGTGGTAAGGAAGGTCGAGATCTTCGACGCGGCCGGCGCCAGTCTCGGATTCGTCCCGGTCTACAACAGCATCAGCTGACCGGCGGCGGTGGCCCGCCAGCACGGCTTCCTCCCCACCCGCCACCGCCTGGAGATCTACGGCCTCTGCGGCGACTGCCAGGCCGCGGGCGTGACCATCAAGTACGAGGGCCTTGCCTGCCCGGTGATGGAAGTGGCCTGAGCTCTTCTCCTCGTCCGGCGATCGGGGCGGCACCGCGGCAGCGGCGCCGCCCCTCTGCTTTGGAGCGTACGAAAGCACCCGCGCGGAAAAGAAAGAAGCGGGGAGCGGCCTTGCAGCCGCCCCCCGCTCCGCCGGGACGAAGGAGCTTCGCCCGGTCAGTCGAGGACGCCGGTCGCGTCGAGGATCGCCACGGTCGTCGTCACGATCGCCGTCTTGATCGCGTTGTCGATGTCCTCGAGGATGTTGCCGCCGGCGACCGCCTCCAGCTCGTTCTCCGACAGCTCGCCGGCGTTCGCCTGGGGCTGCACCGAATCCATCTCGTGCTGAGACATGTGGGTAGACTCCGGATTGGGGGGTGAGTGGGTACGGGTGTATCTGGATCGCGGGCTGCGGCCCGGCAGGGTCCGCCGCCTGACGGAGAGGAGGTGGTCATGAGATCCCGCCGCTCGCCGCGGCGGAGCCGGTGGCGCGGGGGGACGAAGGAGCCGCGTCGAGGTTACTCGATGGTGTCGGTCGCCTTGAGGGCCGCCTCGACCACCACACCTGTCGGGATGGGAGCGGGACGTCCGCGGGCCACGTGGTGAACGACTCGGGCGCCGCACTTCCAATGCAGCGGGCGTGCCCCGGTTTATTTTACCGCAAGATGTTGGGGGGAAACAATTTCGCCGAGGCGGAGCCGATCCGGCCCCGCCGCCGGTAGAGCCCGCGTTCTACCGGATAGCGGCGCGCCTCTAACCCATGGACCTTGCGAACCTCGTCTCTGTCGAGTACTCTGCACTTCAAAGTGGTTTGCACTTGCTCGTCCCGCCGGCGGCGCCGGGACGTCGGTCGAATCCGGACTTTGGAGGCGCAGATGCACGCACTGTGGCGCGAGGCCGCCGACGCGGCCCGCACGCTCCGCCGGTCTCCCGCCTTCTCGCTCCTGGCGGTGGTGCCGCTGGGGCTGGGGATCGCGGCCAACGTGGCGGTGTTCAGCATCGTCAACGGCCTGCTGCTGCGGCCGCTCCCGGTGGAGGACCCCGGCGCGCTGGTGAGCGTCTACGAGCGGCGCCGCGACGAGCCGTGGCGCAACCTCTCCTACCCGGACTACGCGTACTTCCGCGACCACAACCGCGTCTTCTCGGGGACGGCGGCGTTCACCGTCCCCGGCGTCCAGGTGAGCCTGCGCACCTCGCGCGACGGCGCCCGCGCGGTCCCCGCCTCGCTGGTCACCGCCGGCTACTTCGGCGTCCTGGGCGTGCGGCCCGCGCTCGGGCGCTTCTTTACGGCCGAGGACGACGCACCCGCCTCCGGGACCACGCCGCCGCTGGTGATCGGGGAGCGGCTCTGGAGGGCGCGCTTCGGCGGCGATCCCCGCGTCCTCGGCCGCGAGGTCGCCGTCAACGGGCACCCGTTCGCGGTGGTGGGGGTGGCGCCGGAGCGCTTCACGGGGACGTTCACCGGGATCGGCACCGACCTCTGGATCCCGCTGGCGCTGCAGCCCGCCGTGCTCCCCGGCGCCGACGCGCTGGACCGCCGCGAGTCGCAGTTCCTGAACGCCGTGGGCCGCCTGCGCCCGGGCGTGGACCGCCGCCGGGCCGAGGCCGACCTCGGCCTCCTGGCCGCCCAGCTCGAGCGCGCCTACCCCGAGACCAACCGCGGCAAGGGCGTCACCCTCACCGGCACCACGGGGGTGCCGCCGTTCGTCCGGCGGTTCGTCACCCCCTTCCTGGCGCTGCTCTCGGGGGTGGCGGGGCTGGTGCTGCTGGTGGCGTGCGCCAACCTGGCCGGGCTGCTGCTGGCCCGGGCCACGGCGCGCGGGCGGGAGATGGCGATCCGCTCCTCGCTCGGCGCCACGCGGGGGCGGCTGGCCGCGCAGCTCCTGGCCGAGACCCTCCTCCTGGGGCTGGCCGCCGGCGCGGTGGGGGTGGCCGCCGGCCGCGCGCTCACCACGCTGTTCGTGCGCATGCTCCCGCCGATCGGGCTCCCCCTGGCGCTCGACCTGGGGGTGGACGCCCGCGTGGCGGTGTACGCCGTGGGCGTCTCCCTCCTGGCCGGCGCGCTGGCGGGGGCGGCCCCGGCGCTCCGGGTGCGGCCCCTGGAGCTGATGGCGGCGCTGCGCGGCGACCCGGCCGGGGCGGGGCGCCCGGGCCGCCTGCGCGCCGCGCTCCGCCGGGCAGATCGCCCTCTCCGTGCTCCTGCTGGTGGCGACGGGGCTCCTGGTGCGCGGGCTCCGGCGCGCGGCCTCGGTCGAGGTGGGCTTCGACGCGGACCGGGTCGCCCTGGTGACCACCGACCCCGCGCTCCTGGGCTACGGCGCCGCGCGGGCGGAGGCCGTCTCGGCGGAGCTGCTGCGCCGGGCGCGCGCGCTCCCCGGGGTGGAGCACGCCGCGCTGGTCCGCTTCACCCTCCTGGGCCCCGCGGGCGACGAGGTCCCCGCCGTCTTCGCGGCGGGCGCGGCGGCGGACAGCGCGCGCGTGGCCTACAACGTGGTGAGCCCCGGCTACCTGGCCGCGCTCGGCATCCCGCTCCTGGCCGGGCGCGACCTCGCCGCGCGCGACGACGCCGGCGCGCCGGGCGCGGCGGTGGTGGGCGAGGCGATGGCGCGGCGCTTCTGGCCCGGCCGCGACCCGCTCGGCCGCCGCTTCTCGGTGCGCGGGGCGGAGTTCGAGGTGGTGGGCGTGGCGCGCGACGCGAAGTACCGCGGCCTGGGCGAGCGGGCGCTCCCCTACGTCTACTTCTCACTGGCGCAGGAGGAGCGGCTGCGACTGCCGCCCACCGCGCTGGTGCTGCATGCGCGCGCCGCGGGCGACCCCGCCGCGCTGCTGGCGCCGCTCCGGCGCGAGGTGTGGGCGGTGGACCCCGACCTCCCGGCCGAGGCCGACCTGATGCGGCGGACGATCCGCTTCTCGCTCTTCCCGGCGCGCCTGGCGGGCCGGCTGGTGGGGGCGTGCGGCGTGCTGGCGCTGGTCCTGGCCAGCGTGGGGCTGTACGGGATCGCCGCGTACGGCGCCGCGCGCCGCACCCGCGAGTTCGGCATCCGCATGGCGCTGGGCGCGCGCGGCCGCGACGTGGTGCTGCTGGTGCTCAGACAGGGGCTCGCGGTCACGGCCGCGGGGCTCGCGCTGGGCCTGCTGGCGGCGTTCTGGGTCTCCGGGCTGCTGCGCGGCCTGCTCTACGGCGTCCCACCCGGCGACCCGGCCACCTACGCGGGGGTGGCGGCGCTCCTCGCCGCGGTCGTCCTCCTGGCCGGCTGGGGCCCGGCCCGCCGTGCGGCGCGGGTGGACCCGGCCGTGGCGCTGCGGGTCGAGTGAGGCCAGAACCGGAAAACGTCGGGCGCGCAGAGCCGGCAGAGTCGTCGGAGAACCCTCCGGTGGACCCTGCCGGTCCCGCGTGGGAAAGCGGTTGACGGCGGGGGCCGCAGCGCTTCTTTTCGTCGCCGTTCCGATTTCCGGCACCCGAAGCGTCCGAACCGACGATGAGCAACGACATCCCCGCGTCCCTGGCGGAGCTGCCCTGGGAGCTGCCGCGCAACTTCCTGGGGCTGGAGGGCGAGGCCGGCACCTGGGAGCGCGCGGGCGTGGTGATCCTCCCCGTGCCGTACGAGGCCACCGTCAGCTACCAGGGCGGCACCCGGCTGGGCCCGCAGGCGATCCTGGAGGCCAGCCGCTACATCGAGCTGTACGACCAGGAGCTGGACGCCGAGCCGGGCCCCGGGATCGGCGTCTGCACGCTGCCGGCGCTGCACCTCTCCGCCGCCGGCCCCGAGGCCGCCGTGGGCGAGCTGCGCCGGGCGTGCGACGCGGTGTTCGCAGCCGCGGGCGAGCGGCTGACGATCATCCTGGGCGGCGAGCACTCCATCACCAGCGCGCCCGTGCAGGCGGCGGCCGCGCGGCTCCCCGAGGGCGCGCGCCTCTCCATCCTCCAGTTCGACGCGCACGGCGACCTGCGCCTGGAGTACGAGGGCTCGCCCTTCTCGCACGCCTCGGTGATGGCGCGCTGCATCGACTGCGCGAACCTGGTGCAGGTCGGTATCCGCGCCATCACCGGCGAGGAGCGGCAGCTCATCCGCGAGCGCGAGGGGAGCGTCACCACCATCTTCGCCGACGAGATGTGGGACAACGAGGCGTGGATCGACCGGGCGATGGAGGCTCTCGGCGAGCACGTCTACGTCACCTTCGACGTCGACTACTTCGACCCCTCGCTGATGCCGGCCACCGGGACTCCGGAGCCGGGCGGGCTGACCTGGTATCCCACGATGAAGCTGCTGCGCCGCGTCTTCACCGAGCGGAGCGTCGTCGCCGCCGACGTGGTGGAGCTGGCGCCGATCGGCGGCAACGCCGCGCCCGACTTCGTGGCCGCCAAGCTGGTCTACAAGATGGTGGGCTACCGCTGGCTGGCTGAGAAGCAGCGGAGCCCGTGACGCGCGATTCCTCTTCTGGCGTCGCATTGAGCTTCCGTAAACGAAAGCCCTACTCCTTCGGATCGGCCCTTCAAGTGTGTACGGACGAGAAGAGCCGCCGGGTGGGTCCGGCGGCTCTCGTCATCACCGCAGTTCCCGGCGTGCTTCGGCTCACTGCGCGTAGGTACAATCGGTAGCCGTGTTGCACGTATAGGTTGGGTCGCAGTACGGCGATTGCGACCAGGGGATGCATCCGTCACCCGAGTACAGACAAACCGTATCGGGCGTATGTCCGCAGTTGGGGTTCAGGCTGTTCGCGAAGACGGTCCCCTTCTCCTTCGGCTCGGCCTCGGTGGTGTCGAACGTTTCGACGTCGAGAGCTTCGATGTCCAGCCGCAGCTTCTTCATGGGAACCTCCGAGGGGAGAGCCGCCAGGTGGATGGCAGCCTGAGGGGAGAGGACGCGGCGCGCTTCGCGTAGGCGGCGTTCCGTGTCGAGAGGGGGCACTGTACAACTTACGTCTACACGTATAATACGTCAATAAATTCATATGTCTACGTCTCCGTCCCAGCATTACCATCGCTCCCGCCGCTGGCCCGGCTCTCGCGTTGCGCCGCGCGGACCGCGAAACGGACGACGAGCGAGAGGGGGACGGATGCCGCGCGAGGTGACGGACGGAGAGGGGACCACCTGGACCTGCACGCAGGCCTACGCGGGCCTGTCGGACGCCGGGGACGACGGGACGAAGGACGACGCCGCGCGCGTGGAGGGCACCGACCGCTACCGCGTGGTGTGCACCCCCAGCGGCGGCGAGCGGACGGTCGAGCTGGAGCTCCCGGCCGGCTGGGAGGAATCACTGTCGGACGAGGACCTCCTGCGGGAGATCAAGTCGGCCCGCGACCGGCCGTCGTAGTGTCGTAGTGCCGTCGCAGTTGCTGTCAAAGCCTCACGCAGTTCTGGTATTCTGTAGCGTCTACGCAAGCCGTTGCTTTCCAATTATTTGGCTCGCCATCTCGAGTCAGGCGCGCGCGCGAACCGCTCCGGGAACGGAATCGAGCGCGGGGAGAGCGATAGGGTTAGATTGAAGGGAGAGGGTGCTCGTCCTTTCATAGCCTATCGCGGAATGGGGTTCTTCATGAAACGGTTTTCTTTCTGGCTCGTGCTGGCCGTGGCGGCCGTCGGTACGACGGAGGCGCTCGCGCAGCGCGTGATTCCCGTGCGCCTCCCGGTGGTCTCCGGGACGATCACCGCCGCCGCGCCCGGCCTGCGCGGAGGCCCGGCCCGCCTGGAGGTCGCGCGGGCGATGGTCGCCGGACCCGAAGTCGTCGAGACCATGGCGACCACCGCCGACGCCGCAGCAATGACGGGAGGGAGAGCGGCGGCGGTCGGGGAGCCGCTCGCGGTGCCCGATGCATCCGTCACGCGGTACGTCCACCACCGGCTGAACGTCCGCGCCGGGCCCGGGACCGGCCACCGCGTCCTCTTCACCCTTGCCGCCGGGGAGGAGATCACGGTGGGGCCGCAGGACGGCCGCGGGTGGTCCGTTCTCTTCGGGGACCAGGGCGTCGTCCGGGGATACGTATACCGTGCCGGCACCACGGTGCGGTCTGATCCGCCCGGTCCGCCCGCGCCGTGAGCCGCGGCGCGTAGCGCGCTTCTCGACGGTACGCTCCGGCCGCTCGCCACCCGCCAGGGGTGGACCCAGGGCAGGTTTTTCGCTATCTTACATGGCTCCATGTGGACCGGGCACCTCCTGGCGAGGCGCCCGTCTTTCTTTGCTGAATCAGGACTTTCGTTCGAGGACGGCGGTAGGAATCTGAGCGGATGCCGCGGTGGCTGTCCCCTGTAACCTGTCCCCTGTCCCCTATGCAGACAGTAGATCCATGCAGATCCGCAACATCGCCATCATCGCCCACGTCGACCACGGGAAGACGACGCTGGTCGACCACATGCTCCGCCAGGCCGGCACCTTCCGCGAGAACCAGCAGGTGCAGGAGCGCGTGATGGACTCCAACCCGCTCGAGCGCGAGCGGGGGATCACCATCCTCGCCAAGAACCTGTCGGTGCGGTGGGGGCAGACCAAGATCAACATCGTCGACACCCCGGGTCACTCCGACTTCGGCGGCGAGGTCGAGCGCATCCTGCGCATGGTCGACGGCGTCATCCTGCTGGTCGACGCCGCCGAGGGGCCGATGCCGCAGACCCGCTTCGTCACCCGCAAGGCGCTGGAGCTGGGGCTGCAGCCCGTGGTGGTCATCAACAAGATCGACCGCGGCGACGCCGACCCGCACCGCGTGCACGACGAGGTGCTGGAGCTGTTCATGGAGCTGGAGGCCGACGACCACCAGCTCGACTGCCCCTTCCTCTACGCCGTGGGCCGCGAGGGCGTGGCGATGCGGAGCACCGGCGACGAGCGGAAGGACCTCACGCCGCTCTTCGAGGCGATCCTGGAGACCATCCCCGCGCCGACGGCGGGCGAGGGGCCGTTCCAGATGCTGGTCTCCACCATCGACTACTCGCCGTACCTGGGGCGCCTGGCCATCGGCCGCATCGAGCGCGGCACCGGGCGCGTGGGCGACACTGTCGTCCTGGTCTCGCACGGCGAGGAGTCCGCGGTGAAGGCGAAGATCAGCAAGCTCTTCACCTTCGACGGCCTGGAGCGGCACGAGACCGACGCCGCCTCCGCCGGCGACATCGTGGCGCTGGCCGGCCTCACCGACGTCGAGATCGGCGCCACCGTGTGCGACGCCGAGCACCCCGAGGCGCTGGAGGGGATCCGCGTGGAGGAGCCCACCGTCTCGGTGGACATCATGGTGAACAACTCGCCCTTCGCGGGCCGAGAGGGGAAGTACGTCACCAGCCGCCAGGTGCGCGACCGGCTCTTCAGGGAGCTGGAGAGCAACGTGGCGCTGCGCGTGGAGGAGACCGACAGTCCCGACACGCTCACCGTCTCGGGCCGCGGCGAGCTGCACCTGGGGATCCTGATGGAGACCATGCGGCGCGAGGGCTACGAGTTCGCCGTCAGCCGCCCGCGCGTGATCCTCAAGAAGAGCCCCACGGGCCAGCTCCAGGAGCCGTACGAGGAGGTCACCATCGACGTTCCCGAGACGCTGATGGGGCCGGTGATCCAGGAGCTCGGGCAGCGCCGCGGCGAGATGCTGGAGATGAAGAACCCCGGCGGCGGGCTGGTGCGCCTGGTGTACCGGGCCCCGGCGCGTGCGCTGTTCGGCTACCGCAGCGAGTTCCTCACCGTCACGCGCGGCGAGGGGACGCTGCACCACCGCTTCCTGGAGTACGGGCCGTACGTGGGCGCCATGAGCACCCGCAGCCGCGGCGTGATGGTGAGCATGATGACGGGCGACGCGGTGCCGTACTCGATCTTCAACCTGCAGGAGCGCGGCAGGTTCTTCATCCCGCCGGGCGTGCCCGTGTACGAGGGGATGATCGTGGGCGAGAACGCGCGCCCGGGCGACATGGAGGTCAACGTCTGCAAGGAGAAGAAGCTGACCAACATCCGCGCCGCCGGCAGCGACGAGAACGTGCTGCTGGAGCCCCCGCGCCAGATGACGCTGGAGGACGCGCTCGGCTACATCGCCGACGACGAGCTGATCGAGGTCACGCCGAAGTCGCTGCGCCTGCGCAAGCGCCTGCTGAACGCCAACGACCGCAAGAAGGCCTCGCGCGCGGCCTCGTAGACGGTCTTTCCGCCCACAACACGAGCCCCTCTCCCGGCGACGACCGGGAGAGGGGCTCTCCGTCTTCGGTTCCCGGGCACTTCGCACCTCGCACCCCGCGCCCTCGCACTGTCCCGCCCCGGGTCCGGAGTGTGCGGAGCGCGGCGGGACCGCCGGAGGGCGGCTGGCGATCCGTTAGGCGCGAAGCGTGAAACAAAGGCCTTGACACCTCCGGGGAGCGGTTTACTTTCCCGCCGAACGGGGCCGGGTCGGCACTCTGTGTCCGCCCGGAGGGGACCACCATCGAATCCGTCCACCAAGGAGACTTCGGAATGCCGAACCTGATGGCTCACCCGGCGGTCGTCGAGGAGCTGGACCTCGCGGAGGTGCTCGTCGCCCGCTTCGAGGAAGAGGGCGAAGAGGAGGAGTGGGACGGGGAGCGCGAGGAAGGCTGGGACGAGGAAGACGACCTCGAGGACGAAGACGACTGGGACGACGACGACGACTGGGACGAGGAAGACGACGAGTGGGACGAGGACGAGGCCTGGGAGGACGACGAAGACGAAGAAGTCTGAGCCCGGCCGGCATCCCCCCTCCCGAGGTGGTCCCCGACGGTGGAAAACCGGCGCCCGCGGCACCCGCGGGCGCCGGCCGCTTTCGCCCCCCGAAAAGATGGGAAACAGGGGTTGACGCGAGGGCCCAACCCTTTTATAATTCTCGCCTTGCCCGCGAGCACGGCTCGCGAACGCTGATTGAAAACCAGGGTGTGGGATGTCCGTGTGGGCCTCGCCGGGAGCATACCTTCTCCCGGTACGGTGCGATGAGCACCAGAGGCACTGTCAAAGGTAAATTCCGAATGAACGACAACAGTCGTTCGTTCACGGAGCTAATCGAGTTCTCTAATGGAGAGTTTGATCCTGGCTCAGGACGAACGCTGGCGGCGCGCTTAACACATGCAAGTCGTACGGGATCAGTCCTTCGGGGCTGGTTCAGTGGCGAACGGGTGCGTAACACGTGAGCAACCTGCCTGTGGGTGGGGGATAACCCGGGGAAACCCGGGCTAATACCGCATACGCTCTTCGGCTCGATTGGGCTGGAGAGGAAAGGTGCTGCAAGGCACCGCTCATAGAGGGGCTCGCGGCGTATCAGGTAGTTGGTGGGGTAACGGCCCACCAAGCCGACGACGCGTAGCCGATCTGAGAGGATGATCGGCCACATTGGGACTGAGATACGGCCCAGACTCCTACGGGAGGCAGCAGTG
>DASVWD010000033.1 GCA_036389795.1 Longimicrobium sp. | reverse complement strand
CGAAAAACGGCCCTGCCACCCGCAAGGGGCGACAGGGCCGTTTCTTTCGTTGCACCAGAACAGCGGAGGCGGAGGGACTCGAACCCCCAAGGGCTTGCGCCCGCCGCATTTCGAGTGCGGTGCCTTACCAGTTAGACTACGCCTCCAGTCCGACTACAGTCGGGACGGCCGGATTTGAACCGGCGACCCCTCGCTCCCGAAGCGAGTGCTCTACCGGGCTGAGCCACGTCCCGAAACCAAACCAGCCCTGTACTTCCTCGAGCGGACCGGGTGGGATTCGAACCCACGAGGGCTGTTAACCCCACACGATTTCCAATCGTGCTCCTTAAGCCGCTCGGACACCGGTCCTCGGTGCTACGGAGAGGGCGGGATTCGAACCCGCGTCTGCCTTTTGGGCAGGACGGTTTAGCAAACCGTTGGTTTTAGCCACTCACCCACCTCTCCAAACCGAACCGCAGTTGCCCCCCCAGGGCTCGAACCTGGACTTTCCTGATCCAGAGTCAGGCGTGTTGCCAATTACACCAGGGGGCAATCACTAGAGCGGGAGACGGGGCTCGAACCCGCGACCCTCAGCTTGGGAAGCTGATGCTCTGCCAACTGAGCTACTCCCGCGTTCCGGACTGGCAAATCTAGCGCGTCCGCCGCCGTTTGACCAGAGCCACCGGTCGGATTTGAACCGACGACCGCTCGATTACGAATCGAGTGCTCTACCCCTGAGCTACGGTGGCGCGAGTGGAGCCGAGGGGAATCGAACCCCTGACCTCTGCAGTGCGATTGCAGCGCTCTCCCAGCTGAGCTACGGCCCCAAGAACCCCAGGGTACAGGGGATAGGTTACAGGGTACAGCCCTCACGGCACGGTGCAGTTCGCAGGCTGTCCCCTGTTCCCTCTCACCTGTTCCCTTGCAGTGGGCGGTACAAGACTCGAACTTGTGACCTCCACGATGTCAACGTGGCGCTCTAACCAACTGAGCTAACCGCCCGGCCTCTCGAAGTGGTGGGGGTAGGATTCGAACCTACGTAGGGCTGTGCCCGGCAGATTTACAGTCTGCTGCCATTAGCCACTCGGCCACCCCACCTCGTCCCTGTGCTGTCGTCGCGAATGGAGCCGAGGGGAATCGAACCCCTGACCTCTTGAATGCCATTCAAGCGCTCTCCCAACTGAGCTACGGCCCCGACGTGCGTCGTACCCGAATTTTCAAACATGCCGCGGTTTCCCGCGAGCGGGGCCGACGGGACTCGAACCCGCGACCTCCGGAGTGACAGTCCGGCACTCTAACCGACTGAGCTACGGCCCCGTGTTTTCCGGAAGCTGGTCTTCCGGTCCTCTCCGAGAGCGGGCAACCGGGCTCGAACCGGCGACCTCAACCTTGGCAAGGTTGCGCTCTACCAACTGAGCTATGCCCGCGAACCTTCGGGATCATTCCCCGTCAGGCGCTCCCACGGGGAATCGAACCCCGCTCTCCACCTTGAAAGAGTGGCGTCCTAACCGATAGACGATGGGAGCAACTCTTTCACCTCAAGCTCGCGATGGGACTCGAACCCATGACCTCTTCCTTACCAAGGAAGTGCTCTGCCGGCTGAGCTACGCGAGCACCCGTTCAACCACGGGCCGGTCCCAGGCTACAGTACCGCTACGGGGAATCGAACCCCGGTTTCCGCCGTGAGAGGGCGGCGTCCTAGGCCTCTAGACGATAGCGGCGTCAAGACCTCACGATCGCAGCAGGACAGGAGGGACTCGAACCCCCAACCGCCGGTTTTGGAGACCGGTGCTCTACCAATTGAGCTACTGTCCTACACGCTCAGATGGCCAGGGAGGGAGTCGAACCCCCGACACCACGATTTTCAGTCGTGTGCTCTACCAACTGAGCTACCTGGCCCTGCTCCCCCAACAAAAAGCCGCCCGGCTGCGGCGGCGGGGTTGGGGCATAGCGGGGGCGGGATTCGAACCCGCGACCTTCGGGTTATGAGCCCGACGAGCTACCAGGCTGCTCCACCCCGCGACAAGGACACTGAATTTAACCGGCCCCTCCCGCCGCGTCAAGCCCCGTTCCCGGCTTTCGCGCCAGGGCCAGGCGCCCGCCGGAACGCCCTCCCGGCCGCCGGCCGAGCCCGTTCCCGCGCAGGCCGTAAATATACGAATCCCAACCAGTTACGCAAGGCCCTCCCGAGGAGTTTTTCGGGAGGAGCGATCGCCTTGCCGCGACTGGCCGGGAGGCCCCCTCCCCGCGCGACCCTCGGCTGCTCGTTCCTCGCAGCCAGAGGGCGCGCTCCCTCCCCCGCTGCGCGGTGGAGGGGGTGGGCGAAAGGTTTTTCGGCCCTGGCCCGCTCCTCGCCCGCTCAGTGAATCGTGAGATCGTCGTCCGTGGCGGCGGCGGCGCGGCCGGGGGCGGGCAGGCCCACGCGCAGGTCGTTCCAGTTGAGCAGCGCGTTCCAGACGAAGGCGAAGTTGCCGTGGTTCTGGAAGCGGTGCAGCGGGTCGAAGCCGAAGAGCACCACCGTCCCCCGCCCCGCCGGGACCACCACGGCCGCGGGCTGCTCGGCCAGCTCGTTCGGCGCGCGCACCAGGCCGCTCAGCGAGACCGAGTCGGCCTTCGCGTAGCGCAGCACGGCGCGGCCCTTCACCCGGTCGGGGAGGGTGAAGTAGGGGCCGAACTGGTGGTAGAGCGGCATGGCGGCGTCGTAGCCGTACGTGATCGGGCTCTTCGCCTGGGCCACGCGGCCGCGCACGATGGAGCCGGGGACGAAGAGGTTCCTCGGCTGGCTGGTGGAGACGTCGCGCACCAGCCCCATCTCCACGGGGAGCCCGCTGGCCGAGCCCAGGGCGACCAGCGTGCCGCCCGCCTCCACGAAGTCGCGCAGCGCGGCCAGCCCCTCGAACCCCATCCCGCCGGTGACGTCGCGGGTGGAGTCGGGGCTCCCGAGCGCCGGGAACGAGTCGCTCTTCACGTAGTCCAGCCGCCCGAAGCGCGGGTCGATCCCGGCGAAGATGGTGCGGCCCGTGGCGCGGCTCCCCTGCGCGGGGAAGAGGATGACGTCGAAGCGCTCCCGCAGCCGCCCCTGCCGCAGCCGGTCCTCGCCCAGGTAGGTGTAGGGCAGCCCCATGCGGTCCAGCGCGTAGCGCGTCCACCCGTCGTCCTGGGTGTAGCGCCAGGTGTGCAGCACGGCCACGCGCGGCAGGTCCAGCTCGTGGCGGGCCGCGCCGCGCAGCGCCGGGTCGCCCACGCCCACGGCCTCGAGCCCGAAGTCGCGCACCCAGCCGGCCACGCGCGCGTCGCCCGCGGAGGCCGGGACCACCCAGGTGCCGGGCGCCCAGGCGCGGCCGGCGGCGCGCAAGCTGTCCTCCAGCGCCTCGACGCGCACGTCCCGGAGCGCCAGGCGGGCGGAGAGCGAGTGGGCCGAGGCGCGGGGGTCCACCAGGTACCAGGCGCCGCCGCGCACCGCCGAGCCGGGGACGCGCACCGAGTCGCGCACGGGCTCCATCGCCAGCCGCTGCACGGCGGCGTCGTCCACGGCCCTCGCCTCGACGTTGAACATGAGCGGGAAGGTCCACGCCACGTCGTCGTACGGGGCGGGCGCGTCGGCGGGGAAGCGCTGCACCTCCATCAGCGTCTGCACGAAGTTGCGGTACGGCTGGTCCATGCGCACCACGTAGTCGCCGCGGCGCACCTGCACGTCGCCGTACTTCGCGTCCGTCGTGGCGCGGTGCAGCTCGATCCCCTGGCGGCGCAGGAGGTTCAGCATGTAGGCGGCGTCGGCGCGGCGGGGCTGGGCGGCGGGGACCACCCAGGCGTACGGCTTCTCCGTCCGGCCGCGGCGGACGGCGTTGTTCGACTTGGTCCAGAACTGCTCCAGCACGCGGCGGCGGTTCTGCGCCACCAGGTGCAGGGCGTGGAGGACGCCGGTCTCCATGTAGTTGGTGTTGTTGCGCAGCGACCACAGGGTCTCGGCGCGCGGGGGGCTGGGGCGGTACCACTCGACGGAGGTCTGCTCGCGCACGGTGCGCTTCATGGTGTTGGGGTTGGAGCTGCCGAAGGTCTCGTAGAAGCGCCCCATGGCGTTGCGGGTGTTGGTGACCCACAGCAGGTAGCCGGGATACCACCCGTCGTAGAAGCCGTGCGTCCACACGCCGGGCATCCCGTGCGCGGTGAGCGCGGTGACCTCGAAGTTGGCCAGCCACTGCCACTCGCCCACGGTGATGGGATCGACGGTGGGGTTGTACGGGCCCGTCCCGGTGGACGTGTAGAGGTAGGGCACCGACTCGTGCAGGTCGTGCCCCACGGGGTAGTGCCAGTCGAGGAAGAGCTTCACCAGCTCCTGGGTGAGGCGGGCGGAGAGCTGCAGCCCGTCGCGGTTGTTGTCGTGGAAGATGTAGCGCCCCCAGTACGGCGGCCCCAGGCGGTCATCTTCGTCGAAGACGTCGCGGCCGTGCCTGCGCAGCCAGTCGACCACGCGGTTGCGCCCGTCGGGCTCGGCCACGGGGACGATGAACACCACCACGCTGTCGCGGACGGTGCGCACCAGCGGGTCGTCGGAGACGGCCAGGCGGTAGGCCAGCTCCATCAGCATCTCCGGGGGTCCCGTCTCGGCGGAATGGAGCCCGCCGTAAAGGGTGTAGACGACGGGGAGGGCGTCGACCAGCCGGCGGGCCTCGGCGCTGTCGGTGCCGCGCGGGTCGGCCAGGCGGGCGAGCCCGGCGCGGATCTCCTCCAGCCGGCCCAGGTTGCGCTCGCTGCCGACCTGCACCAGCGCCAGCCGGTTCCCCTCCTCGGTCTCGCCCAGCCGCTGGAAGCGCACCCGCGGGGTGGAGGCGGCCAGCGCCTGGTAGTAGCCGTAGAGCTCGTCGACGCGGTGCAGCACGCCGGGCTTGCCGACGGGATGCCCGAAGTGCCGCGTGGGGGAGACCACGGTGGGGCTGGCCGGGAGCCAGTCCACCAGCGGGGTGGTGTACTCGGGCATGGTGGTCCACGAGCGGATGAGCCGCGTGCTCGCGGTGTCGACCGGCTCGCCCCAGGCGGTGGCGGCGGGGATCGGCCGCGACGTCCACCAGTCGAAGGTCTGCGGGGGCTGCTGCGCCGCGAGCGCGGCCGGGAGCAGCGCCGCGAGCGCGGGGAGGACGGTGCGCGGTCTCATGGGCGGTCTCGGTCGAGGAGATCGGGGAGACGGGGTCCGGCGGGCAAACGGGTGTCGCGCATAATCGCGCGGGGGGCGGCGCGGGGCAAGGCGGGGTTTCTCCCCCGACCGTCGTCCCGCGGCTGCGCCGCGGGGGCCCTCTCCCCCGCGCGACCCCGGTCGCTCGTTCCTCACGACCAGGGGCCGCGCTCCCCTCTCCCAGACTGCGGGAGAGGGGAAACACCTCGGCGCTGCGCGCGACGGAGGATACTGCCAGCCGCGCATCATCTCATCGAACCAGCCGGAGTGCTTTCGGGCGACAACCTGCTTAAGATGCCCGATCTTCCTTTCGTCTCATGATCCTCATCACGAAGCCGTCTGATGCCTGGAACCACTTCGAGGGCTGAGGTCACCCACATCTCCCGGCACGGCTTCTGGATCCTGCTCGACGAGCGGGAACTGTTCCTGCCCTTCGACGAGTTCCCCTGGTTCGCCCGCGCGCCCGTGGGAGCGATCCTCAACGTCGAGCGCCCGCAGCCGCACTACCTCCGCTGGCCGGACCTGGACGTGGACCTGGAGGTGGACTCGATCGAGCACCCCGAGCGCTACCCGCTGCGCGCCGCCGGGAGCCCCTCACCCCGCGCGTGACCCGTCCGCGAAACAGCCTCGCGGACGGACAGCACGCGACCCTCTCCCGAACATCAGGAGAGGGTGAATACCTCGGCGCTTCGCGCGACGAAACCCCGCGTGAGGGATGCGCGCCCGACAGGGCCGGGACGCCGCCGCCACAGGGGTATCGTGGTGGCGGTGGCCCGGCGCCGTTGGGCACGGTCGTATCGTGCCCTACGGCGCGCGCAGCCCGGCCCGGAGCGCAGCGGAGGGACACGCCCAACATCGTAGTTCGCCGTTCGTGGCGCCGAACCGGGACGCTTGCCCGCCCGGCGGCTCCATGCGTATCCTATCTTCCCATTCCTCATCCGTTTGTCTTCCGCAGGAGCCCCGACCCATGCGCCCGATCGCACGCTCCGCCCTGGTCCTGCTGCTGGCGCTGCCGGCGGCGCTGGACGCCCAGCGCATCGAGTATCCCCAGACCCGGCGGGTGGACCAGGCCGACGACTACCACGGCACGACGGTCGCCGACCCCTACCGCTGGCTGGAGGACACCGACGCGCCCGAGACGCGCGCCTGGATCGAGGCCCAGAACCGCATCACCGACCGGTACCTCTCCGCCATCCCCGAGCGCGAGGCGATCCGGCGGCGGCTCACCGAGCTGTGGAACTCCCCCCGCTGGACGCCGCCCACGAAGCGGGGCGGGCGCTACTTCTTCTTCAAGAACGACGGGCTGCAGAACCAGAGCGTGCTGTACATGACGCCCTCGCTCGGCGCGGAGCCGCGCGTGGTGCTGGACCCCAACACGCTCTCGCCCGACGGCACGGTGGCGCTCTCCACCACCCAGTTCTCGGAGGACGGGCGGCTGCTGGCGTACGCCACCTCGTCGGGGGGCTCGGACTGGCAGGAGTTCCACGTGCGCGAGGTGGACACGGGACGCGACCTGCCCGACCACCTGAAGTGGGTGAAGTTCTCCGGCGCGACCTGGACGCACGACAACGCGGGCTTCTTCTACAGCCGCTACCAGCAGCCGGAGGGGAACGCGCTCACCGCCCGGGTGCGCAACCAGAAGCTCTACTACCACCGGGTGGGGACGCCGCAGGAGCAGGACGTGCTGGTGTACGAGTTCCCCGCCGAGCCCGACGTGCTCTTCACCCCGCGGGTGACGGAGGACGGGCGCTACCTGACGGTGAGGATCGGACGCGGCACCGACGAGCGCGGGCGGGTGCACGTGCTGGACCTGGGCGACCCGGCGCGCCCGCGCGTGCAGGGGACGTTCGTGAAGATGCTGGACGCGGCCGACGCGGCGTACGTCTGCTTCGGCAACGACGGGCCGGTCTTCTACTGCAGCACCGACAACCAGGCGCCGCGCCGGCGCATCATCGCCGTGGACCTGCGCGACCCGGCCCCGGAGCGCTGGCGCACCGTGATCCCCCAGGGCCCGGACGCCGTGCAGGGGGTGCAGCGGGTGAACGGGCAGTTCGTGGTGCACGTGCTGCACGACGCGTCGTCGCGGCTGCGCATCCACGGCGCCGACGGGGCGCTGGTGCGCGAGGTGGAGCTCCCCGGGCTCGGCTCGCTGGGGGGGATCAGCGGGCGCGTGCGCGACCGGGAGATGTTCTTCCTCTACAACTCGTACCTCGCCGCGCCCACCGTCTTCCGCTACGACTTCGCCACCGGGCGCGCGGAGCCGCTCTGGGCGCCGCGCACCGGCTTCGACGCCAGCCGCTACGAGACGCGGCAGGTGTTCTACACCAGCAAGGACGGCACGCGGGTGCCCATGTTCATCACCCACCGCAAGGGGATGGCGCTCGACGGGAACAACCCCACGCTGCTGTACGGCTACGGCGGCTTCAACTCGCCGGTGCTCCCCGGCTACTCGTCGGTGGTGTCGGTGTGGCTGGAGATGGGCGGCGTGTACGCGGTGGCCAACCTGCGCGGCGGCTCGGAGTACGGCGAGGAGTGGCACCGCGGGGGGATGCTGGACAAGAAGCAGAACGTCTTCGACGACTTCATCGCCGCGGCCGAGTACCTGGTGCGCGAGCGCTACACCTCGCCGCGCAGGCTGGCGATCTCGGGCGGCTCCAACGGCGGGCTGCTGGTGGGGGCGGTGCTCAACCAGCGGCCGGACCTGTTCGGCGCGGCGCTGCCGGCGGTGGGGGTGATGGACATGCTGCGCTTCCACAAGTTCACCATCGGCTGGGCCTGGGTGTCGGACTACGGCTCGCCCGACGACCCGCAGCAGTTCCGGACGCTGTACGCCTACTCGCCGCTGCACAACATCCGCGCGGGGACGCGCTACCCGGCCGTGCTGGTGACCACGGGCGACCACGACGACCGCGTGGTCCCCGGGCACTCGTTCAAGTACACGGCGGCGCTGCAGGCCGCGCAAGTCGGCGACGCCCCGGTGCTGATCCGCGTGGAGACGCGCGCCGGCCACGGCGCCGGCAAGCCCACGCAGATGCAGATCGAGGAGGCGGCGGACCGCTGGGCGTTCCTGGTGAAGGCGCTGGGGATGAGGGTGGAGATGTGAGGGGAAGTGCGTGAGTGCGGGAGTGCGAAAGTGCGAAAGTGCGAAAGTACGTGCGCGCCCGAACGCTGTCATCCCGAGGGGGCGCGGTAGCGACCCGACGGATCTACCCGCCCCCGCTGGTGGGTCGCTCTCCGCGCGGAGCCCGGTGGGCGCCTGAGTTGCCGACGTGACGATTCGTCGCTGGACGACCTGCGCGGCCGCCGTCCTGGTGCTGGGGACGGCGGCCGCGCGCGCCGAGGGGCAGGTCGCGGTGACGGTCGACAACGACCTGCTCGGCCCCCGCGGGCCGGACGACCCGCCGCCGGACTACGAGTACACGCACGGGATGCGCGTCTCCTGGACGGCGCGCGAGCGGGAGACGGCGGACGGCGGGCGGCGGCGGGTGCGCTGGGAGGTGGGGCAGCGGATCTTCACGCCGCGTCACGACGCGCCGGAGCCGCTCCCGGGCGAGCGGCCGTACGCCGGCTGGCTCTCCGCGTCGGCGGCGGTCGAATACGCGCGGCCGGGGCGGACGCGCTCGCTGGGCGTGGAGCTGGGCGTCACCGGCCCGCCGTCGCTCGCGGGGACGGTGCAGAACGGGCTGCATCGCCTGGCCGGGTACCAGCGGCAGCTCGGCTGGGAGCACCAGCTCGCCTTCGAGCCGGGGATCGTGCTGCGCTACGACGAGCGCCGCGCCTGGGCCGCCCGCGGCGAGCGCTTCTCCGCGGCGGTGGAGCCCCGCTGGGGTGCCATGGCGGGCAACGTGTGGACGCTGGCCCACGCCGGCGCGCGGGCGAGCGCCGGCTGGCGCGCGCTCCCGGGCGACGTCACCCCGGACGGATCGGCGGCGGACGGGGGAAGGACGGGCGTCTACGCGCTCGCCGGGGTGCGGCAGGAGTGGGTGCTGCGCGACCTCTTCCTCGACGGCAGCACCTTCCGCGACGGGCCGAGCGTCGGCAAGCGCCCCTTCGTCCCCGAGGCCGAGCTGGGGGTGGGCGTGCGCGTCCGCCGCTTCGAGCTGCGATACCGCGCCGTCTTCCGCGGCCGCGAGTACCGCACCCAGGACGAGCCCCACCGCTACGGCTCCGTCACGCTGACGGTGCATCCGAGCGCGGATTAGCGCGGCGATCGACCCGGCCCTGGAAATGTCCGCCGCCTCGCCGGCGGGGGAGACGAGAGGCGCGGCGGCGTGCGAAAAATTCGTTCCTCTCCGGCTGTCCATCATATAGATTGAGTGCCTCGGCCGGCGCGGCTCGTGGTCCACCACCCGGATCGGGCCGGCCCACCCCTCGAAACGTCCCCCGTCTTCCTCCACGCGGTCCAAAAGGAAGGCACCATGTTCCCGTCGTTCAGGCACACGGCAGGGCCGAGGTTCTGGCGCGACCTCCGGGACTGGACGCAGGTCAGCGCCATCGCCTTCGCGGCCTTCTTCGGCATCTACACCTTCTGGTACACGGACATCATCGGCCCCGCCCGGCTCCCGGCGGCGCTGGTGGTGGTCCCGCGGCTGGAGGAGATCGGCCGCTTCGGCGACACCGCCGTGGTGCGCGCCACCTTCCAAATCGCCAACCAGAGCCAGTCGAACGTGTGGGTCCCCGCGATGTGGTACCGGGTGACCGGGATGCGCTTCGCCCCGCAGGACGCCTCCAGCCCCTGGGTGCGCTACTCCGCGGCGGGGCGCGAGGAGCACCGCGCCCGCTACTCGCGCCTGGAGCGGCAGGCGCTCGTGGCCTCGGGGCGCCTGTTCGAGCACCGCACCAACCGGTTCCAGCCCGGCGGGCAGTCGCAGCTCGAAGAGGTGTTCCTGGTGCCGATCTGCGAGTACGACGTGGTCCGCCTGCAGGTGGACTACGCCCAGTTCCGCAACGTCGAGGGGCTGCAGGAGATCGGGTGGGAGACCAAAGGCGAGGAGACCATCGCGCCCACCTTCACCGTGTCGAACTGGCGGGGGAAGCCGGAGCGGCTGAAGGGGGAGCGCTACAAGGAGTGGAAGAAGGCGCACGGAGCGGCGTTCAACTATACGCTCGCCAGCCTGCCGCTGCGCAGCGCGGTGCGCGCGCCGACGGCCCCGCCGGTGAACTGCGGCGCCGCCCCGGAGCGGGCCGCGCAGCCGTAGCCGCACCGCACCGCCGTCGATCCCAGGGCCCGCCACGACGCCGCCTTCCCGGCGGCTGACCCGGGCCGCTATACTTGTCTCCCGATGCGGACCGGTGGAAGCCGGACGCCCGCCCCGGGACCGTCAGGAAGGATCTCGTCTATGTGGGCTTTCGCGAAGCGTGGCGACACCGGCGCCTCCACGTCGGCCGCTCCGCCGCCCCGGCAGGGCGGGCATGCCGCGGCCGAGCGCGCGCGCTCGGTGATGGCGGCACCGGGGCGTCCGATGGAGAGCGGCGTCCGGCGGCGGATGCAGGCGCACCTGGGGTACCCCCTGGGCGCGGTCCGCGTTCACGACGACGCGGAGGCCGCCCGGTCGGCGCGCGAGCTGGGGGCGCGCGCCTACACGGTGGGAGGGCACGTGGTGTTCGGGCCGGGACGCTACCGCCCGGAGACGCCGGACGGCTTCCGGCTGCTGGCGCACGAGCTGGCGCACGTGGTCCAGGCCGGCCAGGGAAGGATCGCGCCCGAGACGGAGGCCCCGCTCCGGCTGAGCCACCCGTCCGATCCGCTGGAGCGCGAGGCCGACCAGGTGGCCGAACGCGCCGCGGGCGGCGGAGGGCCGCGCCTCACCCCCGCCCAGGCGCTGGCGTTCCACGTTCCCGCGGGCCCCGGGCTCGCGGTGCAGCGCGCGCCCGAAGACGAAACGGCCACGCAGGCGGCGCCCGCGCCCGCCGACCAGGCCCAGCCCACGGGCGTGTTCGCCCAGACCCGCCCCGTCACCTCGTCGTTCGCGATCGCGAACGACCCGCTGGAGTACCACGAGACGCCGCGGTTCACGGTCGACGACGGCCGGGTGCGCGTGCAGATCCAGGCCGGCTGGGACCCTCCCTCGGCGGAGGGGCCGCGCGAGTACACGGTCATGCTCATGCAGTGGGGCGTCGTCACCGACAGCGTGCGCCGGGTGTTCATCGCCACGGTGGGGCGATCCGAGGTGGTCACCTGGACGGACCTGGAGAACGCCAGCTACTACGTGCGCGTCGTCCCGAAATTCAACGCGGCCACCAACTCCCGGCTCTCCGGCTCGATGACCATCACCTGAACACACCTGATGGACTCGATCCGGGAACGAAGCCGCCCGTGCCGAGAACGAGCACGGGCGGCTTTCCAGAGATCGGGAATGGGAGCGGGTCTGACATCGTGTCCCGCGCGCGATGCTCAGGTCAAAAACTTCCCCTCGGCCGCCAGCTCGTCGAGCAGGCGGCCGCGCTCGTTCTCCTCGCGTGCGGCGGCGAGGACGGCGGGGGTGGCGTGGTGGCGGGCGCCGCAGCGCGAGCAGGTGACGTAGGGCAGGTCCCACACCCGCTCCTCGCGCCAGCTCCCCGCGCAGTCCGCCAGCACGTGCCGGATGCCGCGCGCGTCCGCCGCGATCTCCTCCTCGTCGGCCAGGGTGTAGCGCTCCAGCCGCGGCTCGAAGTGGCACCCGAAGCAGGTGAACGTGTGCGGCAAGTCGATGCGCGCGCCGGGAGGGATGCGCAGGTGCCGCCCGCAGCGCGGGCAGAGCCCCGCGAACCAGCGCACCACGTACTTCCCCGTCCAGCTCCGGTACGCCAGCACCGCCCCGGTGACCAGCGCCAGCGCGGGCCAGGGATAGTGCGGCGGCACCGCGAACACCCACGGCGCAATGCCCCAGAAGAAAGCGAGGGAGAGGACGGTCTTGAGCAGGCGCCCGGGGAGCGGCTTGCGGACGAGCCCCACCCGGGCGGGCGCGGGGGGGTGCGCCCGGAGCACGAGGTGGACGGCGGGAACTTCGATGGGCCTCATCACGCACCTCCGGCGGATCTCCCCGTAACCTAACCCGCCCCGCTCCCCCGCGGCAGTCCCTGACGGCAGGGTACAGGGGACAGCCAGCAACCCCGCACCGGAAGCGTAAAGTCCACCCTCTCCCGAAGTTGGGAGAGGGTTGCCGCTCTAAGGCGGCGGGTGAGGGCCCCGCGCCGGAGCCTGCCTACGGGATCGGACCCTCCCCCCTCACCCCGCGAGCGGCGACTCGTCGTACCTCGCCAGCAGCTCCGCCGGGTCGTCGTAGATCGCCACCGCGCCCGCCAGGTCGTCGTCCTTCCACCACCCGCCGCAGCGCAGCGCCACGCACGGCACCCCCGCGCGCGTGGAAGCCTCCACGTCGTACGGCGTGTCGCCCAGCATCACCGCCTCGCCGGGCGCGCAGCCGGCGGAGTCGAGCGCCGCCTGCACGATGTCGGGCTCCGGCTTCGACTCCTCCGCGTCGGACGACGACGTCTTCGCCTCGATCAGGTCCGCGACTCCCGCCGCCTTGAGCAGCGCCCCCATGTCGTCCTTGCTGGCCGAGGTGGCGACCACCAGCTGGAGCCCGTCTCCCGTCATCCGCTCCAGCAGCTCGCGCGCGCCGGGGAAGGGGCGGCACGACGGCAGGTAGCGCTCGCGGAAGACCGCCCCCCGGCGCTCCTTGATCTCCTTCCCCCGCTCCGACTCCTCCGCGAAGCCGGTGAGCTCCGGCAGCACCTTGTCGCCCCCCATCCCGATCAGCGGGCGCACCTTCGCGAACGGCACCTGGATGCCGAACTCCGCGCAGGTGTCCACCCAGGCGTGCGCGTGGGCGTCGTTGGTGTCGATCAGCGTGCCGTCGATGTCCAGGATCGCCGCCTTCGGGCGGCTCATCCGGCCTTCTCCTCGTACGGCCTGAGCGGGGAGATCGCCGGCCCGTTCAGCACCTGGTCGCCCGTGGGCGAGAAGCGCGAGCCGTGGCAGGGGCAGTCCCAGCTCATCTCCTCGCTGTTCCACTGCACGATGCACCCCAGGTGCGTGCAGTTGGCCACGCGCTGGTGCAGCACCCCGTGCTCGTCGCGGTACGCCGCCACCTTGGTGAGCCCCTTCTGCAGGATGGCGCCGCTGCCGGAGGGGATCTCGTCGGCGCTCTTCACGTCGCCGCCGGTGGGGAGCAGGTCCTTGTACTGGAAGCCGACGTCGACGTTCTCCTCCAGCCACATCTTCACCGACTCCACCGAGAGCGTCTTCCGCTTCGGGTCGTACAGACTCTCCCACTCGTTCGGCCGGCCCAGCACCAGGTCCGAGATCAAGAGCCCCGCGATGGTGCCGTGCGTCATCCCCTGCCCGCTGTCGCCCGTGGCCACGTAGACGTTCTCCAGCCCCGCCGGGTCGCGCCCGATGAAGCCCAGGTAGTCCACCGGCTCCAGCACCTGGCCGGACCAGCGCAGGTCGAACGCCTCCACCATCGGGAAGTGCTCCTTCGTCCACGCCTCCAGCCGGGCGTAGCGCTCGTCCGCGTCGTCGTGGTGCCCCGTCTTGTGGTCCTCGCCGCCCACGATCAGCCACTCGTGCCCCGGGTCGCCGTCGATCCGCTGCGTGCGGATGTAGTGGTACGGGTCCAGGGTGTCCCACAGCAGCACGTGCGGCACGCTCCCGGCCGGGATGCGCCCGGCGACGACGAAGGTGCGGTAGGGCGCCTGCTTGGTGTGGATCGCCACGAAGTCGCTGACCGGCGTGTTGGTGGCGACGACGACGGCGCCCGCCGAGACCGAGAACCCCTCGCCCGAGACCCGCGGCCGCTCGCCCCCTTCGACCTTGTCGACGTGGTTCCCCGTGTGGATGCGCCCCCCGTCGCGCTGGATGCAGCGCACCAGGCCGTCCAGGTACTTGAGCACGTGGAACTGCCCCATGCGCGGAAAGCGCAGCCCCGGCCCCGAGTAGCCGGAGATGCCGGGGACGGACTCGACGACCTCCACGTCCGTGGCCCCCGCGCGGTGCGCCGCGTCGCGCTCCTTCTCCAGCCAGCCGCGCGCCTTCTTGGGATCGGGGATCCAGTAGCCGTCCACCCGCTCGAAGTCGCAGTCGATCCCCTCCTCGCGGGCGAAGCGCTCGATGGCGTCGATGGCCCCCTGGTGGCTCTCGCGGGCGATGCGCGCGCCGTCCTTGCCGTGCACCTTCTCCAGCACGTGGTAGTAGTCGTCCATGGCGCTGGTGAGGTGCGCGGTGGTCTGCCCCGTCTCGCCGCCGCCCACCGCGTTGTCGTCCAGCACGATCACGCTCCGGCCCGCCTTCGCCAGCAGGTAGGCCACGCTGATTCCCGCGATCCCCGCGCCGACCACACAGACGTCCACGCTCGCGTCGCCCTCCAGCCGGGGGAACTCCTGCTGCTCGCGCGTGGCCTCCCACACCGACACCGACCTCTCCGACGACTTCATCCGCCCCTCCCGGGTTGCCGCGTTCAATCCGACTCGCGCCCACTTCCCTGAGCGGAAGCGCGCGGACCGGACGCACCCTGCAAGCCGCGTGACAGCCTTCCGCACTTCGCACTTCGCACCCCGCACTTCGCACTGCCGTTTGGGCGTGTCCCTCCGCTGCGCTCCGGGCCGGGCTGCGCGCGCCGTAGGGCACGATACGACCGTGCCCAACGGCGCCGGGCCACCGCCGCCACGAAACCCCTGTGGCGGCGGCGTCCCGGCCCTGTCGGGCGCGCATCCCT
>DASVWD010000032.1 GCA_036389795.1 Longimicrobium sp. | reverse complement strand
CGGACGGCGGGGAGCAGCCTCTTCACTCAGGACGGAGCACAACACACTCAGTCCATCAACCATCCGAACCGCCGTATACGGACCCGTACGTACGGTGGTGGGGGAGGGGGTGCCGGGAGACCGGCCCCCCTATCCCGATTCGACGCCAGGTCCGGACAATCAGTGGCTGTACGCTGTCATTCCGAGGCCCGATCACACCGAACCGGCCTCTGCACGAATGTCGGCAGGGCCGAGGAATCTTCTCACCTCGCCAGGTGGGTCGGGCGCGGTAGCGTCACCGATGCCCGCCCGCTTCATCCCGTACCCTCGAATCTCCATCCGATACGCACTTCCCGGGTCTGTCATTCCGAGTGGAGCCCGGTGCGCCGGACCCGCGTCTGCACCGTCGCCGGCCGGGCTCCCGAGGAATCTACCCGCGGCCGCCACGAGGCCAGACTCGTGCGCGGAGCCGGCCACCTGGCATGGGCGCTCTTCCGCTCGGCGCCGGCTCCGCGCCTGGACGACCGCTTCGAGGCGCGGCTGCGCCAGCGGGAGCGCCGGGAGCTCGCCCTCCGCTTCTCCTCCGCGCGCGCCGCCCGGGCCGCCGGGGCCATCCAGCCGCCGGGGGGGCCGCGCCGAGCGATCACGCCGGGCGTGCCCGCGGTGGGCGCCCTGATGGACCTGAACGTCGAGACCTCCGACTTCTGCAGCGAGTTCGACACCCGCACGGGGCGGGTGATCGCCGTCGGTACTCACGTCGTGGTGATCGCCGACACGCTGAACCCGTCCGGCGGCTTCAGCGCGGCCCAGTACCAGGCCCTCGCCGACAGCTTCGACACCTTCATCTGGCCCACGCTCACGGCCAGCTTCGGCGCGCCGGCGGACATCGACGGCAACAACAACCGGGTGATCGCCTTCTTCACGCGCGCGGTCAACGAGCGGACTCCCGGCGGCGCCACCCGGTTCGTCCCCGGCTACTTCCTCTGGCGCGACCTGAGGCCGGCCACCGAGTGCCCCACCAGCAACATCGGGGAGATGATCTACCTCCCCGCGGCGGACCCCTCGGCCACGGTGAACGGCAACGCGCGCGGCGTCACCGAGACGTTCGAGGAGGTGCAGCAGACGCTGGCGCACGAGATGGAGCACCTGATCAACGCCTCGCGCCGCTTCTACGTCACGGGCACGACCGATCTCGCGCCGCCGTGGCTCGACGAGGGGCTGGCGCACGTCGCCCAGGAGCTGGTCTTCTACTCGCGCTCGGGGCTGGCGCCGGGCCAGAACGTCGACGCCGCCGACCTGGGCGTCCCGGCGGTGCAGGACGCGTTCTTCCGGTACGTGTACGACAACTTCGCCCGCCTGGACCAGTGGCTGCTGGCGCCGGACACCAGCGGGCCGTTCCAGGACGACGCCGACTCGGCCACCCGCGGCGCGGCCTGGGCGTTCCTGCGCTACGCGGCGGACCGCAGGGGCGGCACGCAGGCGGCGTTCTGGCAGTCGCTGGTGGACGGCGACGGCTCGAACCTCCCGACCGGGCTCGTGCTCCTGCAGGAGGCGCTGGGCACCGATCCGCTCCCCTGGTTCCGCGACTTCGCGGCGGCCATGTACATCGACGACGCCGTGGGGAGCCCGCCCGCCGCCTACACGCAGCCGAGCTGGAACTTCCGCGGCCTGTACGCCAGCCCCGACTTCAGCGATGACGCCGCCTGCTCGTGCAGCTACCGGCTCGCCGCGCCCGACCTGGCCAACGGCGTCGCGAGCAGCTTCACGCTGTCCAACGGCGGCGCGGCGGCGTACCGGCGGCTGGGCGTGGCCGCCAGCGCCTTCGCCGGGGTCACCGTCCGCACCACCGACGACGCGGCGCCGCCCACCACGGTGAAGATCGCCGTGATCCGCCGCGAGTAGCCGCGCGCGGTTGCGGATGACGGAGCGGCCCGCCCGGATGCGTTCCGGGCGGGCCGCTTTTCAGTGCATGATTGCGCGAACGGCACCAGGCGCGCGGGGCGTGGTCCCGAAAACCGCGCGACGCCGCGTACGATAATTGCTTGAAGCCAAACTTTTCGCAACCGCGGGTCCCCGCGCCTCCACGTCCGTTCTCCCGCGGCGGCCTCCGGTCCGGCCCGGCCGCCCGCACTCCACCGGGAGTGGAGCCATGACCATCCCCACCGAGCCGATCGGCAGCATCCCGCGACCCGAGGCGTTGATCGAGGCGGTCGCGGACGGGGACGTGGACGACCCCGGCCTGGTTCCGCTCTTCGACGCGGCGATCCGCGACACCATCGAGCGGTTCGAGGCCACCGGCTCCCCCGTCGTCACCGACGGCGAGCAGAGGAAGTACCACAACTTCTGGACGTACTCGGTCCACGGGCTGCCGAACACGGCGCCCGACGGGTTCAGGATTCCCTTCGCGGCCGGCCACACGCGCCGGATGCCGCGGCTCACGCGCGGCCCCTTCCGGTACCGGCGCTACGCGGACGGCTACCTCGACACGGCGCAGCGCTACGCGCACCGGCCGGTGAAGCAGGCCGTGATCTCCCCGTCCGCGCTGAGCCTGATGTACCCCGCCGACCCGATCCCCGGGTACACGCGCGACGAGTTCATCGACGACCTGCTGCGCGAGCACGAGGGCGAGATCCGCCGCTGCCTGGAGAAGGGCGCGCACGCCGTCCAGATCGACTTCACCGAAGGGCGGCTGGCCATGAAGATCGATCCCTCCGGGAACCTGCTCAACAGCTTCATCGACCTGAACAACCTGGCGCTGTCGCGCTTCTCCCCCGCGGAGCGCGGGCTGATCGGTGTGCACACCTGTCCCGGGGGCGACCTCGACTCGACCCACAGCGCCGACGTCGACTACGCCGAGCTGCTGCCGAGCCTGTTCGAGCTCAGGGTGGGCAGGTTCTACATCGCGCTGGCCGGGGAGCGGGACCGCGTGCGCGTGCTGAAGATCATCCGGCAGTACATGAAGCCGGACCAGCGCATCTTCGTCGGCGTCGTCTCGCCGATCGACCCGCGCGTCGAGACGCCCGAAGAGATCCGCGACCGCGTGGTCGAGGCGGCCCGGTACATCCCGCCCGAGCAGCTGGGGACGACCGACGACTGCGGCTTCGCGCCGTTCAGCGACGACCGCTCCACGAGCCGCGACACGGCCTTCGCGAAGATCCGCTCCCGGGTCGTCGGGACCGCGCTCGCCGCGGACCTCCTGGGCAGGTAGCCGAATGTCGAGCCGCGACGACGAAGAAAGCCTGCTGCACTCGGTCGCGCTGCAGAACGCGCAGAGCATCCTCCAGGCGCGCCGCCGCGCGGAGCAGGAGCTGCTGCGGGCGAAGGAGGCGCTGGAGGCGAAGACGGAGGAGCTCGCCCGCTCCCTCTCGATGATGCACGCCACCCTGGAGTCCACCACCGACGCCATCCTGGCGACGGACGAAGGTCGCAAGGTCACCTGCTACAACGAGAATTTCGTCGAGATGTGGCGGGTCCCCCGCGAGGTGATGGCCACGGGCGACCACCGGCGCCTGCTGGAGGTCATGTGCCGGCACTTCGCGGAGCCCCGTCGGTTCCTCGACGGGGTCGAGGCGATCTACGCGGCTTCGCCGCCCGAAAGCGTCGACCTGCTGGAGCTGGCGGACGGGCGGGTGGTCGAGCGGTTCTCGCGCATCCAGAAGGTGGAGCAGCGCAACGTGGGCCGCGTGTGGAGCTACCGCGACATCACCGAGCGCGCGCGCGCCGAGGCGGCGCTGCGCGAGGCGAAGGAAGAGGCGGAGGCCGCCAACCTCGCCAAGAGCGAGTTCCTGGCGGTGATGAGCCACGAGCTGCGCACGCCGCTCAACGCGATCGGCGGGTACGCGGACCTGCTGGAGATGGGCATCCGCGGACCGGTGACCGACGCGCAGCGCGAGGACCTGCGGCGCATCCAGAAGAACCAGCGCCACCTGCTGGGGCTCATCAACGAGGTGCTCAACTACGCGAAGCTGGAAACCGGCAGCGTGCAGTACGAGCTCGCCGACATCCCCGTGCGCGACGTGTTCGCGGGAGTGGAGGGGCTCGTCTCTCCGCAGGTCTGGGCGAAGAAGATCACGCTGAGCGTGGCGGAATGCCCGAGAGAGCTCGCGGTGCGCGCCGACGGGGAGAAGCTGCGGCAGATCCTGGTGAACCTGCTCTCCAACGCCGTCAAGTTCACCGACGCCGGCGGCCGGATCGACCTCACCTGCGAGGCGTCGGGGGACCAGGTGCGCTTCGCCGTCCGCGACACGGGGATCGGCATCCCCGAGGAGAAGCTGGAGGCGATCTTCGAGCCGTTCGTGCAGGTGCGCTCGGACCTGACCCGCACCGCCGAAGGAACGGGGCTGGGGCTGTCGATCAGCCGCGAGCTGGCCCGCGGGATGGGGGGCGACCTGACGGCCGAGAGCGCGCCGGGCGTGGGCAGCACGTTCACGTTGAGGCTGCCCGCGGCGTGAGTGCGTGAGTGCGCGCTCATCTCCGCTTCTCTCGCACTTCGCACTTCGCACTTCGCACTTCGCACCTCGCACCTCGCACTCGCTTGCGACGCCGGTCGGGGCTCCGTAGCGTTGGTGGTCCGGTCGGCTCCCACCCCCGCGCGGCGAGGTCGAGCGATGCCCCCGTCAGTGAACTCCCCCGCCTCTGCGGCGCCCGTCCGCATCGTCGTGCTCGGCGGCGGCGTGGCGGGGCTGACGGCCGCGCGGCACCTGGAGGCGCGCTTCGGAAGCCGCCCCGGGGCCGAGATCACCCTGGTCAGCCGCGACAACTTCTTCCTCCTGAGCCCGCTGCTGTTCGAAGCGTGCTCGGGCGTGCTGGAGCTGCGCCACTGCGCGCAGCCGATCCGGCCGTGCCTGCGGCGGGCGCGCTTCATCGAGGCCACCGTGGAGGGGGTGGACGTGGAGCGCCGCTCGGTGCGCGTGCTCCCCGGCGAGGGCGGCGCGCGCGAGCTGCCGTACGACCACCTGGTGGTGGCGCTGGGCGCCGTCACCAACACGTCGCTCATCCCCGGGTCGGAGCACGCCCGCACCTTCAAGACCGTGGCCGACGCGCTCCTGCTGCGCAACCACGTGGTCGAGCGCTTCGAGCTGGCGGAGGTGGAGGCCGACCCGGGCCGGCGGCGGCGGCTCCTCGCCTTCGTGGTGATCGGGGGCGGGCTGGTGGGGGTGGAGCTGCTGGGCGAGCTGACCGCCTTCGCCGCCGACGTGCTGCGCTACTACCCGCGCATCCGCCGCGACGAGCTGAGCTACCACCTGTTCGAGGCCGGCGGGCGGCTCCTCCCCGAGTCGACGCCGCGCCTGGCCGCCTACGCCGAGCGCATCCTGCGGCGGCGCGGGGCCGAGCTGCACGTCTCCACGCCGGTGGAGGCGATCGAGCCGTGGGGGGTGCGCTGGAAGGAGGGGGTGGTCGAGGCCGACACCGTGGTGCTGGCGGCGGGAATCGCGACGAACGCCGTGGCCGCCGCCCTCCCGGTGGAGCGCGACCGGCGCGGCCGCATCGTCACCGACGCCGGCCTGCGCAGCGTGAGCCACCCCACGGTGTGGGCGCTGGGCGACTGCGCCGCCATCCCGGGCCCCGACGGGAAGCCGTACCCCGCCCTGGCGCAGCACGCCATCCGCGAGGCGCCCGCGGTGGCGAGTAACGTCCACGCGGCCGTCACGGGGCGTGCGACGAAGCCCTTCGTCTTCCGGACGCTGGGCACCATGGCGGCGTTCGGCCACACGCGGGCGGCGGCGGACCTGCGCGGCATCCCGCTGACCGGCTTCGCCGCCTGGTGGATGCGGCGCACCTACTACCTGTTCCAGATGCCGCGCTGGGACACGCGGCTGCGCATCGCGCTGGACTGGACCATCGCGCTCTTCTTCCGGCCCGACCTCACCAAGGTGGACCTGGCCGTCGAGCAGGAGCAGGAGGAGCGCAACCGTCCCGCGGGCTCGTCGCCGCCCGCCATCCCGGCCGACGCCGGGCGGCTCCCCGCGCCGTCCGTCCCCGGCGGCGCCTGACGCCGCTGCCGGGCGGTCGGCGGGCCGGCATCCGTGCCGCTGCCGCGCCCAACCCACCTGCCGGGGTGAGAAGATTCTTCGGGCCTGCGGCCATCCGTGCGGATGCGGCTTTCCGTGTGGCCGGGCCTCAGAATGACGGCAAGTACCTGCTGATCGACCGATTTCAGGCTCTTTCGCACTTCGCGCTTCGCCTTCGAGATCAGCCGATGTCCAGCAGGCGGATCAGCAGCGTGCTGGCGGCGACGAGGACGACGAGCGAGCCGGTGACGGCCAGGATCACCCGCGCGCCCACCTTCCCCAGCACCCGCACGTCCACCCCCAGCCCCAGCGCGGCCATCGCCGCCACGGTCATCCAGCGCGCCACCTCGCGCACGGGGGCGGCGACCCCGGCCGGGATCACCCCCAGCGAGCGGGCGGCGGCCAGCAGCAGGAACCCCACGATGAACCAGGGGACGAAGCTCCCGGCCGCCAGCTTCTGCTCGCCGATCCTGTGCCGGCGGAGGGTGAAGAAGACGACCAGGGGGCCGAGCAGGAGCACGCGCACCAGCTTCACCAGCGTCCCCACCTCGCCCGCGAGGGCGCTGACGGGGAAGGTGGCGGCCAGCACCTGGGGGACGGCGTACACCGTCATCCCCGCCAGCGCGCCGTACTGGTAGTCGTCGAAGCCGAGCAGGGGTTTGGCCAGCGGCAGGGTGAGCACGACGATCACCCCCAGCACGGCGGTGAAGGCGATGGACGAGGCCACGTCCTCCTTCTCGGCCCCGATCACCGGCGCCACCGCGGCGATGGCCGAGTTGCCGCAGATGGCGTTGCCGCAGGCGATGAGCGTCGACAGCTTCGGGTTGAGCCCCAGCAGCCGCCCGATCCCGTAGCCGCAGCCGAGCCCCGCCGCGACCACGAGCAGGATGGCGACGACGAGCGGCGCCCCGGCGCGCAGCAGGAGCGGCAGGTCCACCGAGGCGCCCAGCAGCACGATCGCCGTCTCCAGCACCTGCTTGCTGGCGAACCCGATGCCGGGCTCGAAGCGCGGCGGGGGCGTCCAGAAGGTGCGCACCGCCATCCCGAGCAGGATGGCGAGCACCAGCGCCTCGACCACCGCGTGGCGGAAGAGGCGGACCTCGGCGAGCTGGAGGAGCCACGCGGCCGCGGCGATCGCCGCGGCCAGGAGGACGCCCGGGACGAGGGCGGGGAGGAAGGCGCGCCGGGCGCTCACGCGGGGGTCCGGGGGCGGCGTGGGGCGCGGGGCGGCACGGAGCTTGATCGGGGCAGGCCGCGGCTTACGGAATCGAGCACAGGGAGCACGGGATGCTGGCAGAACACGAGCGGAGCCGGATCGAGCACCGCCTGCTGCGCGAGCGCGAGCAGGCGCTGGACGCCATCGAGCACTTCGACGAGCGGCTCGCCGACCTGCGCGACCGCGCGGGCGAGCTGAGCCTGTACCGCTTCCACCCGGCCGACGTCGGCACCGAGTCGCAGGACCAGGAGCAGGACTTCCTCCTCACCAGCGTGGAGGGCCGGCGCCTGTACCAGATCGACGAGGCGCTCTCGCGGCTCTACAAGTCGCCCGAGACCTTCGGCGCGTGCGAGGTGTGCGGCCGCGACATCGGGGTGGAGCGCCTGGAGGTGATCCCCGAGACGCGCCTCTGCGCCGAGCACGCCCGCGCCGCCGACGAGGCCGCCGGCGTGGACGCCGACCCCCGCGAGGCGGCGCGCACGGACAACGAGCCGCGCTCGTAGCGACTTCCGCCCGTCGCGCCGGGACCCCCTCTCCCCCGGCCCCTCTCCCACGAGGGGAGAGGGGAGAACACAGCGCGGGGACGGGCCTTTTCTCCTACGTAGGCGCACCGGTGCATCGCAGCGGTGTCGTCGCGCGCAGCGCCGAGGTGTTTCCCCTCTCCCGCAGTCTGGGAGAGGGGAGCGCGGCCCCTGGTCGTGAGGAACGAACGACCGGGGTCGCGCGGGGGAGAGGGCCCCGGCGGCCTTGCCCCCCGCCGGGCGAGGCATGCCTCGCCCCTACCGTGCGATCGTGCGAGGTGCCGTCCTTCACTCACGCACTCACGCACTCACGCACTCACGCACTTCCCCTCAAACCACGTCCTTCAGCATCTCCTGCAGCGTCTCCCGCGCCCGCATCACCCGCATCTTGAGCGCGCTGATGCCGGTGTCGAGCATCTCGGCCATCTCCTCGTAGCTGCGCCCCTCCACGTGCTTGAGGAGGAAGGCCTCGCGCTGGGACTCGGGGAGCCGCGCGAGCGCCGCCTCCACCACGCGGCCCAGCTCCGTGCGCTCCAGCTGGAGGCCGGGGTCGTCGCCCACGGGGGCGGCGTGCGCCTCGTCCACCAGCGACACCGTGTGCTGGCGCCGGTTCTTCAGCCAGTCCTTGCAGCGGTTGCGCAGGATGCGGAAGAGCCAGGCGGGGAAGCGCTCCGGGTCCTGGCAGGTGTCCAGGCGGGTGTACGCCTTGACGAACGAGTCCTGCACCAGGTCGGCGGCGGCGTCGGAGTCGCCCACCATCGCCGCGGCGTGGCGGAAGAGCGCGTCCTGGTAGCGGCCCACCAGCTGGGCGTAGAGCTCGCGCTCTCCGCCCAGGATCCGGCCGACCAGCTGCGCGTCCGAGGGTGCTTCCACGAGAGGGCAGTGCGGCGTGAAAAGAGGCCCGGCGTCCGGCGACGGACGGCGCGCCTCCGCATCGCGAGAACCGTGCGCCGCGGCGTGATTCCCACGGCCGGAATTCGACTTGCGAGCCCCGGGGCGGCTCGCTATGTTCCGCGCTCCTGTCGCCCCCGGGGTCCGGGGCGGAAGGCGCACAATCTACTCTCGCACGCGCGTCCGAGGAAGTCGATATGTCGTCGAAGGGGCTGGAGGGCGTCTCGGTAGGGCAGACCCGCCTGAGCTGGATCGACGGGGAGAAGGGGGAGCTGATCTACGCGGGCTACGACATCGACGACCTGGCCCGCAACACCACCTTCGAGGAAGTCTGCTACCTCCTCTGGAACGGCGAGCTTCCGAATCGTGAGCAGCTGACCGAGCTGAAGGGCCAGCTGGCCGCCGAGCGGGCCCTCTCGGGCAAGATGCTGGAGATGGTCCGCCGCTTCCCGAAGGACGCCGACCCGATGGCGGCGCTGCGCACGGCGGTCTCGGCGCTCGGGATGTACGACGCCAGCGCCGACGACAACTCCGAGGCGGAGCTGCGCCGCAAGGCGGTCCTGCTCACCGCCAGGACCCCCACCCTCGTGGCGGCGTACCACCGCGCGCGGAACGGCAAGGAGCCGGTGGCCCCCCGCCCGGACCTCGGCGAGGCGGCCAACTTCCTCTACATGCTCAACGACGAGGTCCCCAACGACACCCGCTGCCGCACCATGGACGCGGCGCTGGTGCTGCACGCCGAGCACGGGATGAACGCCTCGACGTTCGCGGCGCGGGTGACGGCGGGGACGCTCTCCGACATCTACTCCTGCATCGCCTCGGCGATCGGCACGCTGAAGGGCCCCAGCCACGGCGGCGCCAACGTGGAGGTGATGGACATGCTCCGCGAGATCGACGAGAGCGGCGCCGACCCGGCCGAGTGGGTGCGGAGCGCGCTCGACGAGAAGCGCCGGATCATGGGCTTCGGCCACCGCGTCTACAAGGCCACCGACCCGCGCGCCACCGTGCTGCGCGAGCTGGCCGACCGCATCATGGCCGAGGCGGGCGAGACCCGGTGGCTGGACCTGTCGGACCGCATCCGCGCGGTGATGGCCGAGGAGATGGAGAAGCGCGGGAAGAAGATCTACCCGAACGTGGACTTCTTCTCGGCGTCGGTCTACACCACGCTGGGGATCCCGATGGACCTGTTCACCTGCGTCTTCGCGATGGCGCGGATGCCGGGGTGGACGGCGCACCTGCTGGAGCAGTACGCCAACAACCGGCTGATCCGCCCCACGAGCGACTACGTGGGCCCGCGGGGGCTCCAGGTGAAGCCGCTCGACCAGCGCTAGTCCCCTCGTGGCGCGAGACCCACGCCTCCCGCGGGGCGCGGCGGGCACCCCGCCGCGCCCCGCGCGTTTGCCCCCTCCGGCTCGCCGGGGCTCGCCACCTCCCCCGGCTGCGCGGGGGAGGCTGCAGGGCAGGATTCGCGCGGGGCACGGATCGGTGCCGGGGCGGCCTCGCACTGAAACCGGCCGCTCGCAGCGCGGGCCGCCCTGCCACCTCCCCCGGCACGGGGGAGGTGGCGACGCGGTGGCGGCGCCGGAGGGGGCCGCGGGGTGGCCACTTCGCGCGAGATCCGCTGGCGCGGTGTGTTGCAGTTCGAAGCTCGAGACAGCACTAATGCAGGCCTAACGCACCAGATGTCCTGGGCAGGGACCCTTCCACGTATCTTTCGAGAACGAGACCGATGAGCGACTGGCAGCCCACACCGCCCGAAGGCGGCGAGCGCGTGGAGATCCGGGACGGGCGGCTCCACGTCCCCGACCACCCGGTGCTCCCCTTCATCGAGGGCGACGGCACCGGCCCCGACATCTGGGCGGCGTCGCAGCCCGTGTTCGACGCGGCGGTGGAGAAGGCGTACGGCGGACGGAAGCGGATCCGCTGGATGGAGGTGCTGGCCGGGGAGAAGAGCTTCAACCAGACCGGGAGCTGGCTCCCCGACGCCACGCTGGACGCGTTCCGCACCTACCTGGTGGGCATCAAGGGGCCGCTCACCACCCCCGTGGGCGGCGGGATCCGCTCGCTGAACGTGGCGCTGCGCCAGATCCTGGACCTGTACGCCTGCGTGCGCCCGGTGCGCTGGTTCGAGGGCGTCCCCTCGCCGGTGAAGAAGCCCGGCGACGTGGACATGGTGATCTTCCGCGAGAACACGGAAGACATCTACGCGGGGATCGAGTTCGAGGCGGGCACCGACGAGGCGCAGCGCTTCCGGCAACTCTTCGAGCAGGCGTTCCCCGACCGCTTCAAGAAGGTGCGCTTCCCCGACACCGCGGGCTTCGGCCTCAAGCCGGTCTCGCGCGAGGGGACGGAGCGGCTGGTGCGCTCGGCCATCGAGTACGCGGTGCGCCAGGGGCGCCGCTCGGTGACGCTGGTGCACAAGGGGAACATCATGAAGTTCACCGAGGGCGCCTTCAAGAACTGGGGGTACGAGCTGGCCGAGCGCGAGTTCGGCGGGCAGACCTTCACCTGGGCCCAGTACGACCGCATCAAGGACCAGGACGGCGAGGACGCGGCCAACCGGGCGCAGAAGGAGGCCGAAGGGGCGGGGAAGGTGATCGTGAAGGACGCCATCGCCGACGCCTTCCTGCAGCAGATCCTGACGCGGGCGAAGGACTACGACGTGATCGCCACCCTCAACCTGAACGGCGACTACGTCTCCGACGCGCTGGCCGCGCAGGTGGGCGGGATCGGGATCGCGCCGGGGGCCAACATCAACTACGTGACCGGGCACGCCATCTTCGAGGCCACGCACGGCACCGCGCCCAAGTACGCGGGGAAGGACATGGTGAACCCCGGCTCGGTGATCCTCTCGGGCGAGATGATGCTGCGCTACCTGGGGTGGACCGAGGCGGCCGACCTGATCGTCAGGGGCCTGGAGGGCGCCATCCGCCAGAAGACCGTCACCTACGACTTCGAGCGGCTGATGGAGGGCGCCACCAAGGTCTCCACCTCGGAGTTCGGGCGGAAGATCGTGGAGAACATGTAGGGAAGTGCGTGAGTGCGCGCGGGCCCGGCCTCGGCACGGGAGGTGGACGCGACCGAAGGATCTACTCACCTTGCCGCGAGGCTGGGTTTTCGCCGCGAGGCCGGCCACGGTGTCTGGTGAGTAGATCCTTCGGTCGCCGCCGGTCCTCGTCGCGAGGGTGAGGACGCCGAGGCGGCTCCCTCAGGATGACATCCGGTGGGAATGCTGACGCGGGAGATGCGCCGGGAAATCGGGGCGCGCGCGACAGGCGCGCCCCGCAGCCTCGCAGAGGCTTCCTGCGGTTGTTGCCGCGCTTTCAATCGCCCGGACCGGACTCGCCCGAGTAGAACGATTTCGACCAGACGCAGAACGAACCGAACATGAACGTGACCGTCGTCCGCGCGGACGCCGCCACCCGGCAGACGCCGCTCCTGGCCGTCCCCGTCTTCGAGGGGGAGCCCGACGCCGCCCTCTCCGCGCTCGACCAGGCGCTGGGCGGCGCCGTGGCCTCGCTCCGCCAGCGCGGCGACCTGCGCGGCAAGGAGGGCGAGACGCTCGTCCTCTACCCCGAGGGGAAGCTCCCCGCCGAGCGCCTCCTCCTGATCGGGATCGGGAAGGCCGACGCGGTGACGGCCGAGCGGCTGCGCAGGGCGGGCGGCACCGCGGCCAAGCAGGCGGCCAAGCTCCGCGCCGCCTCGCTCGCCGTCGCGCTCCCGGCTTCCGCGCTCCCCGCGGGCGAGGCGGCGCGGGCGCTCGCCGAAGGGGCGGTGCTCGGCGCCTACACCTTCACCGAGCTCAAGTCGAAGAACGAAGACGCGCCGCCCGTCGCCCTCGGCGAGGCGGCCATCCTCCTCCCCGACGGCGCGGACGAGGCGGCCGCGCGCGAGGGTGCCCGCGTGGGCGAGATCGTCGCCCGCGCCGAGAACTTCGCGCGCGACCTGGGCAACCTCCCCGGCAACGTCGCCACCCCCTCGCGGCTCGCTGCCGAGGCCGAGAAGATCGCCGCCGAGCACGGGATGGCGGTCACCATCCTGGGCCCCGCCGAGATGGAGGCGGAGGGGATGGGGGCGCTCCTGGCCGTGGCGCGCGGCAGCGACGAGGAGCCGCGGCTGATCGTGCTGGAGCACCGCCGCGGGCCCGAGGGGCAGAAGCCGCTCGTCCTCGTCGGCAAGGGGCTCACCTTCGACGCGGGCGGCATCTCCATCAAGCCCGCGGCGGGGATGGAGGAGATGAAGTTCGACATGTGCGGCGGCGCGGCGACCCTGGCCGCCATGAAGGCGATCGGCGAGCTGGGGATCGCCGCGAACGTCGTCGGCGTGGTCCCCTCCAGCGAGAACCTGCTGGGCGGGCGCGCCATGAAGCCGGGCGACATCTTCCGCGCGCGCTCGGGGAAGACCATCGAGGTGGTCAACACCGACGCCGAGGGGCGGCTGATCCTGGCCGACGCCATCCACTACGCCAGGCGCTACGAGCCGGCGGCGATCCTCGACGCGGCCACCCTCACCGGCGCCTGCGTGGTGGCGCTGGGGAACCACGCCACCGGGATCATGGGCAACGACGAGGCGCTGCTGGAGGAGGTGCGCCGCGCGGGCGAGCGCACGGGCGAGCGCTGCTGGCCGCTGCCGATGTTCGACGAGTACCGCGAGCAGATCAAGTCCGACTACGCCGACATCAAGAACTCGGGCGGCCGCCCCGCGGGGGCCATCACCGCCGGCTGGTTCCTGCGCGAGTTCGTGGGAGAGGTGCCGTGGTGCCACCTGGACGTGGCGGGCACCGCCTACGGCGACGGGAAGCTGTCGTACCAGGCGAAGGGCTCCACCGGGAACCCCACCCGCCTGTTCGTCGACTGGGTGATGCAGCGCGCCGGATGAGCCGCCGCGCCCTCCGCTCCGCGCTCACGGCCCTCGCGCTGTCCCTCTCCGGCGCGGGGGCCGCGCTCGCCCCGGCGGCGGCGCAGGACACCATCCCGCCGCGCCCGCGCCCGGCACCCGCCCCCCGCGACACGGTGCCGCGCCCGCCGCGCGACACCGTCCCCCGCCCCCCCCGCGACACCACGCGCGTCGGCATCCCCCCCGAGGCGGTGCGCGGCGACACCCTCCCCGACCAGGCCGCCGGGCAGGACACCGTCCCACCGGACTCGACGCTTCCCGCGCCCGCCTTCCCCGCGCACCCGCTGCCGCCGGCGCACGGCTTCGCCGACGCCACCTGGGTCTTCGGCCGGCAGGAGCTGGGGCAGTTCCACGGGCTCTCGGTGGCCGAGCTGCTGGACCGCATCCCGGGGCTCGGGATCACCCGCGCGGGGAGCTTCGGGCGCCCGCTGGACGTCTCGCCCTTCTTCAGCGGCGGCGGCCGGATGCGCGTGTTCCTGGACGGCTACGAGCTGCGCGCGCTCTCGGGCTCCACCCCCGACCTGCAGCGCATCCCCACCGTCAACCTGGCCGAGGTGCGCGTGCACCGGGGGATGCACGAGGTGCGCGTCGACCTCACCAGCTTCCGGCTCACCGACGTGCGCCCCTACGCGCTGATCGAGGGGATGGACGGCGACTACGACAGCCGGGCGCTCCGGGGGATGTTCACCCGGCCGATCGGGCGGCGCTTCCTGGCCGAGATCGCGCTGGACCTGGTGGAGACCGACGGCTTCCTGCGCCGCGAGCCGTACGGCTCCACCCACGGCATCGGCCGGCTGAGCTACGCCTTCTCGCCCGACGCGGGGCTCCAGCTCGAGTACCGCACCTCGAAGGTCGACGCCGAGCGGCGCATCGGGCAGCAGCGGCTCGCCTTCGAGAGCTTCGACCGCAGCGACCTGATCCTGCGCGGGCGCGGGCGGATCGGCCGGCTGCACCTGGAGGCGCTGGCGGGGCGCACGAAGCTGGAGCCGGCGGGCGACGACACCGTCACCTTCCCCGTCGACAACCTGCAGGTGGAGGGGCGCGCCAGCATCGAGTCGAAGATCGGGCTCCTCTCCGGCGGCGTGCGCCTGCACCGCGGCGAGGAGGACGGCTGGGCGCCCGACGCCACGGAGCTGTGGGGGCGGCTCGACTTCGCGCCGGGTCCGGGGCTCGCGGCCACGGGCGAGGTGCGCTCGCTCACCGTGGGCGGCGTCACGGGGCTGGAGACCGAGGCCACGCTGCGCGCGGGGCTCGGCGCCTTCTCGGTCTTCGGCTCGCTGGCGGCGGGGACGCGGGGCATCCGCTTCCGCGACGACACCACCGAGGTGGTGACGACCATCGGCGGGATCGTGGGGATCCCGGGCGTGCCCACGCTCGACACCGTCCCGGTGGCCTTCTTCCGCACTGCCGACCCGGCGCTGAACGCGCTCCGCGCCGGCGCCGAGTACGCGGGGAGCCGGGTGCGCCTGGGCGCCGCGTTCGTCTCGCACGACGTGGAGACGCTCCTTCCCTTCGGCTTCGTGACCGACCGCGGGGTGGAGCCGGCCGAGGGCGGGCGGGTGACGGGGGTGGAGGGGTATGCCTCGTTCCCGATCCGCTGGCGGCAGCTGCGCTTCGAGGGGTGGTACCAGCGCTGGCTGAGCGGCGAGGAGCGGCCCTACCTGCCCACGCAGCTCGGCCGGGCGGCGCTGGAGTACACGGGCGTCTTCCGGGGCGGGGCCCTGGAGCCGCTGATCCGCCTGGAGCTGGTGGGGCGCGACCAGTCCGAGGCGCCGGACCCCGCCACGGGCGAGCTGGTGGTGACCCCGCGCTACGGGATCGTGAACGCCTACGTGCAGATCCGCATCCTGGACGTGCGGGTCTTCTGGCGCTTCGACAACCTCTTCAACCAGCGCGGCCGCTTCGACCTCCCCGGCACGGAGCTCCCCGGCGGCCGGGCGCTGTACGGGGTGCGGTGGTTCTTCCGGAACTGAAGTGCGTGAGTGCGTGAGTGCGTGAAGGTCCGGTTCCGGACCCGCGTTCGCGCCAGCGAATGTCGTCCCGAAGGCGCCGCTGCGCCGAGGCCGCGTCCGCACCGGGGCCCGGCGGCGCCTGAGGGATCTACTCCGCGTTCCTGGTGGCCGGCTCCGCTCGCGACCAGGCTCCGGACCGCGTCGACAGACCGGCTCGCGTCTGGGCCGCTTTGACGCGCTGGACGTCGCATGGGAGTCCGCGCAGGCAGACTTCGTGCTGTCGTGGACCCCGGTTCCAACCGGGGGAACACGGCGGGGGACGCGGAGATTTTCGCCCCCGGCCGCGGCCGGGGGTGTGGTTTTTGAGGGGGGCGCCGTGCGCGCCGTGGCACCTTTGTTCAGTTGACGGAGAGGGCGGCGCGGGGGTAACTTTTCCGGTTCCGAGGGAGGGGAATGATCCGGAGCATGACTGGGTACGGGGAGGCCCAGCGGGCCACCCCCGCGGGCACCCTGCTGGTGGAAGTCCGGACGGTCAACCACCGCCACTTCAACGCCAACCTCCGCATCCCCTCCTCGCTGGCGAGGTGGGAGGCCGAGCTGCGCGAGTGGCTGCGCGCCGCCTTCGCCCGCGGCCACGTCAACTGCGCCGTGCGCCTGGAGCCGCCGGCGGGCGTGCCGCGGGGGCTCAGGATCGACGAGGAGCGCGCGGGGGCGTACCTGGCGGTGCTGCGCGACTTCGCCGCGCGCCACGGCGTCCCCGGCGAGGTGGACGTCGGCACCCTCGCCCGCTTCTCCGACATCTACCTCCGCGACGAGGGGGGCGGCGAGGCGGCCGAGGAGGTGGCCGGCGACGACCTGCGCGCCGCGGTGGACGACGCCGCGCGGCAGTGCATCGCCATGCGCGAGGACGAGGGGCGCCGCCTCCACGCCGACCTGGAGGGGCGCGTGGCGGCGATCGAGGAGGCGCTCGCCGTGATCGCCGAGCTGGCGCCCGCGCGGCTCGCCGCCGAGCGCGACCGGCTGCGCGAGGCCGTCGCCGAGCTGTCCGGCGCGGTGGCGGTGGACCAGGAGCGGCTGGCCCAGGAGATCGCCTACCTGGCCGAGCGCTGGGACATCAACGAGGAGCTGGTGCGCTTCCGCTCGCACAACGAGCTGTTCCGCGAGCTGCTGGCGGCCGACGCGGCCGAGCCCGTGGGGAAGCGGCTGGGGTTCCTCGTCCAGGAGATGCACCGCGAGGCCAACACCATCGGCTCCAAGGCCAACCACGCGGCAATCGCCCACCGCGTGGTGGCCATCAAGGAGGAGGTCGAGCGCCTCCGCGAGCAGGTGGAGAACGTCGAGTGAGCGCGCCGGACCTCGCGTTCCCGCTGGTGCTCTCGGCGCCCTCGGGGGCGGGAAAGACGACGCTGGCCAACCGCCTGCGCGAGCGCAACCCGAAGGTGGTGTTCTCGGTGTCGGCCACCACGCGCCAGCCGCGGCCGTACGAGCAGGACGGGAAGCACTACCACTTCGTGCCGCGCGACGAGTTCGTGCGCATGCGCAACGCGGGCGAGCTGATCGAGTGGGCCGAGGTGCACGGCGAGTTCTACGGCACGCCGCTGGCCAACGTGCGCGCCGCCGGGGAGCGGGGCGAGCACCTGCTGCTGGACATCGACGTGCAGGGCGCGGCGCAGATCCGCGCGAAGGTCCCCGAGGCGGTGCTGGTCTTCATCCTCCCGCCCTCGGGCACCGTGCTGGTGGAGCGGCTCAAGGCGCGCCGCACCGAGAGCGCCGAGGCGCTCAGCCGCCGGCTGCGGAACGCCGAGGAGGAGATCCGCCGCGCGGGCGAGTTCCACCACGTGGTGGTCAACGACGAGCTGGACCGGGCCGTGGAGGACCTGGAGATGATCCTCCGCGGCGAGGGCGGCGGCATCCGCCGGATCCCCTCGCTGGAGCGCGAGATCGAGCGCATCTGCGCCGAGATCGACGCCTACCTCGACCAGCAGGACGCGGTCGGGGCGCAGCAGTAGAGGCTGGGACGAACGCCGTGCGACATGTGCACTTCGCACTTCGCACTTCGCACTTCGCACTTCGCACTTCGCACTTCGCACTTGGGACTATCATGAGAGTCGTCACCCCGGGCCAGGCGGCCCGCCACACCGGCAGCAAGTACCTGGGCGTCCTGGTGGCCGCCAAGATGGCGCGCAACCTCAACGAGCTGCGCCGCGGCGAGCTGATGGAAGACCCCACCCTCACCGGCGGGGAGCCGAAGGAGAAGCTGACCACCACCGCGCTCGAAGAGGTGCGGCAGGGCACGGTCGAGTTCCGCCTGGTCAAGCGCCGCCGCCCCGACCAGCTCTAAAGACGTGAGCGGCCCGCGCGCACCCCGGCGCCCCTTCGCGGGGCGGCGCGTGCTGCTCGGCGTCACGGGCGGGATCGCGGCGTACAAGGCGGTGCAGCTCGCCCGCGACCTGGCGCTGGCCGGCGCCGCCGTCGAGACGGTGCTGACGGCGGGCGCCCAGGAGTTCGTCCGCCCCCTCACCTTCGCGGCGCTCACCGGCCGGCCGGCGCACACCTCGCTCTACCCGGCCGGCGATCCGAACCTGCACATCCGCCTGGCCCGCGAGGCCGACGCCGTGGTCGTGGCGCCGGCCACGGCCAACTTCCTGGCGCGCGCCGCGGCCGGGATGGCCGACGACCTGCTCGCGGCCGTCCTCCTGGCCACCCGCGCCCCCGTGGTGCTCTGCCCGGCGATGAACGACCGGATGTACGCCCACCCGGCCACGCAGGCGAACCTCCAGCGGCTGGCGCAGCTCGGCTACCACCTGGCCGGCCCCGCCGTCGGCCCGCTCGCCTGGGGCGAAGGCGAGGGCCCGGGGCGGATGCTGGAGCCCGACGAGGTGCTGGCCTGGACGGGCCGCGCGCTGGAGGGGGAGACGCCGCTCGCCGGCAGGCGCGTGGTGGTCACCGCCGGCCCCACGCGCGAGCCGATCGACCCGGTGCGCTTCGTCGGCAACCGCTCCTCGGGGCGGATGGGCTACGAGGTGGCCGCCGCGGCGTGGCGGCGCGGGGCGGACGTGGTGCTGGTCTCCGGCCCGTCGCCGCTCGCCCCGCCGCTCGGCGCCGGGGTGCGGCGGGTGGAGACGGCGGAGGAGATGCGGGACGCCGTGGCCGAGGTGCTCCCCGGCGCCGACGCGCTGGTGATGGCCGCCGCCGTGGCCGACTTCCGCCCGGCGCGCGCCGCGGGGGAGAAGATCAAGAAGGAGTCGGGCGGCGTATCCGAGATCCAGCTGGAACCGACGCCGGACGTCCTGCGCGCCACGCGCGAGCTGCGTCCTCCGCAGGCCGTCGTCGTCGGCTTCGCGCTGGAGACGGAAGACCCGGTGGAGAACGGGCGGCGCAAGCTCGAGTCGAAAGGGCTCGATCTGCTGGTGGTGAACGACGCGCGCGAGCCTGGGGCCGGCTTCGAAGTCGAGACGAACCGCGTCGTCTTCCTCCAGCCCGGCCGCCCCGACGAGGCGCTCCCCCTGATGAGCAAGGCCGAGGTCGCGGACTGCATCCTGGACCGCGTCGAGGCGCTGCTCGCGGCGAAGCGCGCGTCGTGACGGACCCGCGCGACCTCCTCCGCAGCTACCTGCGCCAGCGCCGGGAGCTGGGTGACGACGAGCTCGTGCTCGACCGCCACACCCCGGCGGAGCTGCGCGGCCTCCTCTCCCCCGCGCCGGCGGTCCCGGAGCGGCTGGCTCCGTCCCGGCCGGCGCGGCCGGAGCCCGCCGCGCCGCCTCCCCGGCCGGAGCGCGCCGCGCCCGCCGCCGAGCGCCCGGCGCGGCCGCCCGAGACCCACGTCCGCGCCGGCGCCGACGTGCCGGGGACCACGCCGATGCGCCCTGCCGTGGACGCCCCCTCGCGCGGCGTCTCGGCCGAGGAGGTGCGCCGGCTGCCGACGCTGGACGCGGTGCGCGACGTCGCCCTCGGCTGTCCCCGCTGCCGGCTGGCGGAGACGCGTACGAAGGTGGTGTTCGGCGAGGGGGATCCCCGGGCGGACCTGATGGTGGTGGGCGAGGCGCCGGGGCAGGAAGAAGACCGCTCGGGCCGTCCCTTCGTCGGGAAGGCCGGCCGGCTTCTCGACCTGCTGCTGATGACCGCCGGGTTCGAGCGGGAGCGCGTCTACATCTGCAACGTGCTGAAGTGCCGCCCGCCGGGGAACCGCAACCCGAACCCCGACGAAGTCGAAGCCTGCTCGCCGTACCTGCTGCGCCAGGTGGACCTGGTGGAGCCGCGGGTGATCGTGGCCTTCGGCACCTTCGCCGCGCAGACGCTCCTGGGCACCGACATCTCCATCGGGCGGCTCCGCGGCAGGCTGCACCAGTACCGGGGGATCCCGCTCGTCCCGACGTACCACCCGGCCGCCCTGCTCCGCAACCCTGGGTGGGTGCGCGCCGTCTGGGAGGACCTGCAGCGGGTTCGCAGCGTCCTCGACTCGCCTTCCTGATCTCGCGTCCCGTCCATGAGATAAGTGCGTTAGTCCCTAGTGCGTTAGTCCTTAGTCCTTAGTGGAGCGACACTCCACTGGGCACTAGGGACTGGGCACTGGGCACTAAAACACTAAGGACTAAGGACTTTCGTTTTCGCCGTTCCAGCACGACCCGGTTCGCCATGTCGACCCCCGCCTTAGCCATCGCGCCGCCCTCCGCCCCGAGCGCGTTCGCCGACCGCTCGCCGCCGTACTCGCCCGAGGCCGAGATGGCGGTGCTGGGCGGCATGCTGATCGACCAGGACGCCGTGGTGCGCGCGGTGGAGGTGGTCGACGACTCGATGTTCCACCGCGAGGCGCACCGGCGGCTCTTCCGCGCGCTCGTGCGCATCTGGCAGCGCGGCGACGTGATCGACGAGGTCACCGTCAGCGACGAGCTGAAGAAGGCGGGCGACTTCGAGACGGTGGGCGGCATCCAGTTCCTGGCCAACCTCCTGGACGCCGTCCCCACCGCGGCCAACATCGAGTACCACTGCAAGATCGTCCGCGAGAAGGCGATCCTGCGCCGGCTGATCGAGGCGGCCACGGGGATCATCCAGGAGACCTACGCCTGGCAGGGCGAGGTCGAGCAGCTCATGGACGTGGCCGAGCAGCGCATCTTCCAGCTCGCCCAGTCCAGCGACCGGCGCGGCTTCGTGTGGATCAAGGAGATCCTCTGGCCCACGTTCGAGAAGATCGAGCAGCTGCAGAACAACTCCTCCTCCATCACCGGCGTCCCCTCCGGCTTCGCCGACCTCGACGAGCTGACGGCGGGCTTCCAGAACAGCGACCTCATCATCGTCGCCGCCCGCCCGTCGATGGGGAAGTGCCTGGCGTTCGACTCCGAGATCCTGCTGGACGACGGCTCCCTCGCCACCATCGAGGAGCTGTACCGCCGCCGCTCGGCGCGCCTGCTCACCCTCACCGGCCGCTGGAAGTTCGAGGCGGCGGAGCCCAGCGCCTTCGTGGACGACGGCGAGAAGCCCGTCTTCCGCGTCACCACGCGCCTGGGCCGGACGGTCGAGACCACGCTCACGCACCCCTTCCTCACCATCGGCGGGTGGAAGCCGCTCGCCGAGGTGGCGGTCGGCGATCACGTCGCCGTCCCGCGCGTGCTCGACGTCTTCGGCACGCAGACGATGCGCGAGTGCGAGGTCAAGCTCCTCGCCTACCTGATCGGCGACGGCGGGCTGACAAACACGACGCCGCGCTTCACCAACGGAGACCCGCGCGTCCGCGCCGATTTCACGGAGGCCGTCTTCCAGTTCGGCGGACTGCTGGTGACGGAGGAGGATTCCGGCGGCACGCGCACGCCGAGCCTGTCGGTGCGGCGCAACTTCCTGCCGACCGGCGATTCCCCGATCCGCGGCCGCCTGCAGGCGCGGATGAAGGCGGAGCGCGGGGCGGGGAAGCGGCTGGCCGCCGAAGTGGGCGTGAGCGCCGCGGCGGTTTCCACCTGGACCAGCGGCACGTCGTCTCCGAAGCGGGAACACCTCCCCCGGCTCGCCATCGCGCTCGGCGTCACGGTGGACGAGCTCGCGCCGCAGCGACTGCCGTCGGACGCCAATCCGCTGACGGCCTGGCTCACCGAGCTGGGGCTGTGGGGACACGGCGCGGCGGAGAAGTCCGTCCCTGCCCGGGTGTTCCCCCTTCCGCGCCCGCAGCTCGCGCTCTTCCTCAACCGTCTCTTCGCGACCGACGGCTGGGCGACGGTGCTCGCCAGCGGCCAGGCGCAGGTGGGTTACGCCACGGTGAGCGAGCGGCTCGCCCGGCAGATCCAGCACCTGCTGCTGCGCTTCGGCGTGATCGCCAGCCTGCGCCGCCGGATGGTGAAGTACCGCGACGGACGCCGGCCCGCCTGGCAGCTCGACGTCACCGACGCTCGCTCGCTCCGCACCTTCGCGCGCGAGATCGGCATCTTCGGAAAGGAGGAAGCCGTCGAGCGCGTCGTCTCCGCGGTGGAGTCGAAGCGCTACCAGACCAACCGCGACCTCGTCCCCCGCCAGGTCTGGGAGACGATCGAGCAGGAGAAGGGGGAGGAGTCGTGGGCCTCGCTCGCGCGGCGGGCGGGCATCGCCGGGTGGACGAACCTCCACGTCGGCCGCCGCGCGATCACGCGGGACCGGCTGCGCGCGCTCGCCGTCGCGCTGGACAGCCGCAGGCTGCTGGAGCTGGCCGAGAGCGAGGTCTACTGGGACGAGGTCGTCTCCATCGAGCCCGTCGGCCGCAAGCAGGTATACGACCTCACGATCCCGGAAACGCACAACTTCGTCGCCAACGACGTGTGCGTGCACAACACGGCGTTCACCCTCAACATCGCTCAGCACGCCGCCATCAGCGCGCAGAAGCCGGTCGCCTTCTTCTCGCTGGAGATGAGCAAGGAGGCGCTGGTGCAGCGTGTGCTCTGCGCCGAGGCGCGGGTGGACGCCAGCCGGCTGCGCCGCGGCAAGCTGCTCGACGACGAGTACGCGCGGCTCGCCATCGCGGCGGGGCACCTGAACACCGCGCCGATCTACATCGACGACACGCCCGGCATCTCGGTGCTGGAGATGCGCGCCAAGGCCCGCCGCCTCAAGGCCGACCGGCCCGACCTGTCGCTCGTGATCGTCGACTACCTGCAGCTCATGGTGAGCAGCAACTCCAAGATCGAGAACCGCCAGCAGGAGGTCTCCGAGATCTCCCGCGGCCTCAAGGCGCTCGCCAAGGAGCTGGACATCCCCGTGGTCGCCCTCTCGCAGCTCTCCCGCGCCGTCGAGAGCCGCCCCGACAAGCGCCCGATGATGTCGGACCTGCGCGAGTCGGGCGCGATCGAGCAGGACGCGGACGTCATCATGTTCCTCTACCGCCCCGAGTACTACTTCGGGCCGGTGGACAAGGAGGGGAACAGCATCGAGGGGCGCGCCGAGCTGATCGTCGGCAAGCAGCGCAACGGGGCCACCGGCATGGTGCCGCTCTTCTTCCGCAAGGAGTTCACCCTCTTCGAGAGCGCCTCCGGGCGCTCGGACGAGTTCGGCGGATGATCGTCGCCCGGCACCCGGCTGCCGCGCGGGAGGCGCGCTGAATGGCGAAGACGCGCACGGCGTTCTTCTGCCGCGAGTGCGGCAACGAGACGCCGCGCTGGCAGGGGCAGTGCCCCGCCTGCCGCGAGTGGAACACGCTGGTCGAGGAGCCCGCGGCCCCCCGCCGCGCCCGGGCGGACGGCGCCGAGCGCGCGCCCTCCGAGGCGGCCCCCGTGCGCCTGCGCGACGTGGAGGGCACCGAGCGGGCGCGCTGGACCACGGGGCTCGGCGAGCTGGACTTCGTGCTGGGCGGGGGGATCGTCCCCGGCTCCGTCGTCCTGGTCGGCGGCGAGCCGGGGATCGGCAAGTCCACCATCCTCCTGCAGGTGGCCGGGCGGCTGGAGGCGGCGGGGCGGCGCACCCTCTACGTCTCGGGCGAGGAGTCGGCCCACCAGGTGAAGCTGCGCGCCGAGCGGCTGGAGCACTCCGCGGCCGAGGTCACCCTCCTGGCCGAGACCGAGCTGGAGAGCATCCTCCTGCGCGCGGCCGAGCTCGGGCCCGACGTGCTGCTGATCGACTCGATCCAGACCGTCTACAGCGAGACGCTGGAGGGGGCGCCCGGCAACGTGGGGCAGGTGCGCGAGTGCGCCGCGCGGCTGCAGCGCTTCGCCAAGCAGACCGGCACCGCCGTCTTCCTGGTGGGCCACGTCACCAAGGGCGGCGGGATCGCCGGGCCCAAGACGCTGGAGCACATCGTCGACACCGTGCTCTACTTCGAGAGCGCGGGAGGGATGGACCACCGCGTGCTGCGCGCCACCAAGAACCGCTTCGGCGGGGTGGACGAGATCGGCGTCTTCCGCATGACCGCCGAGGGGCTCGTCCCCGTCGGCAACCCCTCCGCGCTCTTCCTGGGCGACCGGCTGGCGCGCGCCTCCGGCTCCGCCGTGGTCGCCACGCTGGAAGGCACCCGCCCCCTCCTGGTCGAGGTGCAGGCGCTGGCGGCGAAGGCCTCCTACGGCGCCGCGCAGCGGGTGAGCACCGGCCTCGACCCCAAGCGCCTGGCGCTGCTGCTGGCCGTGCTGGAGAAGCGCGCCGGCATCCCCTTCGGCCAGCTCGACGTCTTCCTCAACGTCGTCGGCGGACTGAGACTCGTCGAGACGGCGGGCGACCTGGCCGTGGCCGCCGCGCTCGCCTCCAGCGTCTACGACCGCGCCGTGCCGCCCGAGGCCGTCTTCGTAGGCGAGCTGGGGCTGGGCGGCGAGGTGCGCCCCGTGGGCCAGGTGGAGCGCCGCCTGGCCGAGGCCGCCCGCATGGGCTTCACCACCGCGTACCTGTCTCCCCGCGCCCGCCCGGGGCAGCTCCCCGCCGGCATCCGCGTGGTGGAGGCGGAGGACGTCCGCGCCCTTGTCCAGCGCGTCTTCGGCTGAGCCGCGCGCCGCGGCCGTCGTGGTCGCCGGCGGGAGCGGGCGGCGCGTGGGCGGGCCCGTGCGCAAGCAGTACCTGGCGCTCGCGGGCGAGCTGATCCTCCTGCGCGCCGTCCGCCCCTTCCTCGACCACCCCCGCATCCGGCACACGGTCGTCGTCATCCCCCCCGACGACGCGGACGACCCGCCCGGGTGGCTCTCGCACCTGCCGATCACCCTCGTGCCCGGCGGCGCCGAGCGCGGCGACTCCGTCTGGAACGGGCTCTCCGCGCTGCCGGACGACGTCGACCTCGTGCTGATCCACGACGGCGCGCGGCCGTTCGTGTCGCAGGGGGTGATCGACCGCGTGCTGGACGCCTGCCGGGACGCGGGCGCCGTCGCCGCCGTCCCCGTCACCGACACCATCAAGGAAGTGGACGACGCGGGGACGATCACCGGCACCCCCGAGCGCGGGCGCCTCTGGCAGGCGCAGACGCCGCAGGGCTTCCCCCGCGCCGGCATCGTGCGCGCGTACGAGCTCGCCCGCGCGGAGGGCGTCGCGGCCACGGACGACGCCGCGCTGTACGAGCGCTACGCGGGCCCGGTGCGCGTGGTGATGGGCTCGTACCGGAACCTGAAGGTGACGCGCCGCGCCGACCTGGCCGTCGCCGAGGCGCTCGCCCTCGCCCCGGAGGCGGGGGAGAGCGAATGACGCGGAGCCCCGGCCAGCTCCGTCCTTCATAACTTCCCCCAGCATTTGAGTTATCACCAATCCTCAAACGTCCTCGCAGGAGCAGATGGATCAGTTGTTTCCCATCGCGGGACACTCTCTCTTCATCGGTGATCCTTCGTATGAGGGGCTCGCGAAAACACTTGCGCGCTTTGACCCGCGCTCCACGATAAGTTGTGCCGCGGGTCTGCTCACTGTCCCCGAGTACCATCCAGAAACGCTCCGGATAGAGATCCTGCTCCACCTCGCATGCCTGCATTGCCGGGGCACCGTCCGCCCTGGATCGAAGGACCTCGCAAAGTGGCTCGAGGTGGTGCTCGCGAAGCACCCGGTACGACGTGACGAAGATCCACCCGAGGACGTGTTCGTATCAAATGTGATCGGGCCGGGCGGAAACTACCGGCTTCTGGAAGGGATTTGGGAGGTGAACGACTATTACCTACAAAACCTGCTCGATTGCATCTCGCGTACGCGCTGGGCGCGGCCTCACCGCGAATTGCGGCACAGCGTCACTGCCTTACTGGCACTCAGTGATGCTTTGGTCGAGAGGGCTGGTCTCGCGCGCTGGGTAACTTCCGATCGCGCGATACCAACCGATCGCTTCCTACGGTCGTTGCCCAAGCTGCCCGAACTGGTTGCGCGGGTTACTTTCACCTTTCCGGAACTCTCCGCAATCGGGATCAATCCCGAAGCGCTCGCCCCCTTCTTTTTCCCCCAGCAGGCGCGTGTTCACCTAGGACACGAGGTCCTGGGGCATACCACCTTGGAGCGGCATCCACTCATCAATTTTGGCGACGCGGTATTGTTCGCCTGCCCTACGGCCGCGAGCGCAGCCATCCGCCGCTTCGTTCTGGAGTGGCTTGCGGGGGAGGGGCAGACAACTGAGTTCTGCGCATACCTGCGAGTAAAGCAACGTGACACGGTTCACCGGCTGCTGAAGCACTTGGCTGAGCCCACGGATCGTTTCGTGGGCGGACTGCCGGCGGAGCCTCCAGCTGTCGGTGCGGGTGTCCCAGCGGAAGCTGTGATCTGCGCGATCGATGTGGACAAGGCCGCGCACGTCGTCCTGCTGCATGATGATCCGGACGCGGTTCGGACGCACGGGCTGAACTCGACCGCGCAACTGACGGAGGAGAGTCAGAAACAATTCGAAGAGCACCTGGTTGCGACGGCCGAGTACCTTCGCCAGCAGGCCGTCGGCGGGCTCACTGTTATCGTCCGAGGAGGGCTCGGGCGCGGGATGATGCTTGAGTTGCCCGATCTCCCGGACAGCTGGCACATCGTTGTGATCAGCCTACCCAATCTAGAGACCTTCGCGTGGTCGGAGGGTGCGTCTTTCCTGAGGCTTTACAAACTCTATGAGCAGATCAAGGACGCATTTGAGGACGGCGTTTCCATCACCGAGCTGAGTGGCACTCTGAACATGTATGCCTTCTGGGCGCATCAAGGATTTCACCTCATTCCGAGAGAGTTTCCTTATCCGGCAGACCACGCACTGCTGCATCCTGGCACCAACTTCGTGCACGGATTCCGCGCTTCAGAGCGCAGGAGGACCGACGAGCACGCTGCTCCTCTTGACAGCCGGAGCCATGTAACCGTTGTGCGCCTGCATCGCGACGCTTTCTTCGCAGGTCTCAACATGCAACCCGTTTACGCATCCACCGAGTTGGCGGGTACCGGCGAACTTGCCGGTGTCGTAGAGGGTCAAGCGCTCGTCATCTGGGTGTGGGCGACTCGGCCTGACGACGTTCCGAACGCGATGCGCCTTGTGTATGACCTTTGGGATGGGCTGCTGGCTTGGCTCAACCGTGCGATGCCACTGCTGGAAGCGGCTGTCCCTCCCGCCGGCGCCCCGCCTCTACACGTCCGGCTCTCGCTGCAGAACCTCTCGGAATGGAGGGACTTAGATACCACCGCGGGTCAGGGGGAACCAGAGTTCCCGACAATAACGGTCACCCCGGAGAAGACCGTTGTTGAGATCAGGTTGCCGTTCGGGTTCCTCGTTCTCTTGAATCGGCCGACCAACGATGCTGAACGCGTCCTTTTGGAGAGTACGATTGCAGGCTTGCTTACGCTGCTTGATGGGTTGGGATGGGGAAGGAAGGACGCCAACGCGCGGGAACTTACAACGGTGGTCATGCCGAACGCCGATGCGCGGGCGGTTCACTTGTTTCAAGCACCGACGCTCCTTGACCACATCCAATGGGGGGAACAACTGCGGCCACGGCTGATTCAGCCCGAGGATTGGGCGGCGCACATGACCGGGCTAGGGTGGCGTGCCATCGACCGCGCCGATGGAGAAGGGCCTGTTCTGCTCAAAGAGAAAAAGACGTGCACGGACACGCTCAATGCGTTGGTTGACGCGCTGTGGCAAGAGATCCGAACCGAGTTGCGGGCGCTCGAAGGCACCAGTCTCGTACGAATGGCTCTGGAGAATTTGGAGGCGATCTCCCGCGACAGGACACAATGGCGTCGGACGGCGCGCGCGATGATGGCACTATACCACGGTCCGGAAGACGTGGTGGAAATCGCAGGGAGGCGTGAATCGGACCGGTCGCTGGCAAGCCTGGCAACTCGCGTCCTGATTGAGATGGGGGTGCCCACCTGCCCCCGCGAGGGTGGGCGTCCGGCGTCGCTCGCCGATTACGATCGCCTTGTAGCTGCTGTGGCGCTGCTTTTTGAACTTGCCGCCGACTCGGACGCGATCCGCGGTGGGGCCGCCGAGCCGTGGCTGAAGATCCAGCCGAACGGCACGGTTGAGCGTGATCATGAGTTCCTCGCGGAAGTGGCGAGCCCGTACGTTCAGCAGTCGTTCGCTACGGGATTCCGTGAGGCTGTCGCAGACTACGACAGGTTCTTTCGTCCGCATCGTCACCGGGAGGCCAGCGAGCACAATGTGCGGTACGAGACCTCCGATTTCGCTGACGCGTTCCGCTGTGAGTATGGGTTTACACCGTCAAGGCTGATTGATGCAGTCGCCGAACTGTTGGATTTGGCGAAGGAGGCAGACCAGCTTGTGCCGGCCTCCACGCGTGGCGCAATCGCGGCGCGGCTGCAGGAGCGGCGCGGCTTTACAGAAGCGGAGTGCCACGCCTTTTTCGGTGTATTTGCGCTGGAGCCGCGCGAACGCTGGGACGTGGAGCCTCCTGGGTTCCAGGCACGTGACTGGACACCGTGGCGCTTCCGCCGCAGGCTCTCTTTGATTGCGCGGCCGGTGGTCACGTTCGGGTCCGGACCGGACGCTCCCGTTCTTTACGGCATGCACCAAGTCGCAGCCAGTCTTTCCTATCTCTTAGAGAACATCCGGTCGGCGTCGCTGCCCACAGAATTCTTCGTTTCTACTGAGATGCGTGAGTATCGGGGCAGAGTCGCCGATATGCTGGGGCATGCGTTCACGATGGAAGTCGAGTTGGAGTTGCGGCGGCTTGGATGGCAGACTAGTAGAGAGGTGGAGATGCGGAGCCTCGGCGCACCTAAGGATTTCGGTGACGTGGACGTGGTCGCGTGGGACCCCGCGGACGAGCGCATTTTGCTGATTGAGTGCAAACGGCTGCAGCCGGCTCGCGCAATCGGCGAGATCGTGGAAAGACTGAATGAGTTTCGGGGCGAGAGCTTAGACCGCCTTGGGCGGCACCTGCGTCGGGTTGAGTGGGTTCGTCAGCATCTCGCCGCAGTCCGCAAGAAGCTCGGCATCCCGCGCACGGCGACCGAAGCCGTCCCGCTCCTTGTCACAAATGCCGAGGTTCCCATGCAATTCAAGAAAGACCTCGCATTGCCTCCGGATCAGGTCGTCCCGATCCGGCAGTTGAGAGAGCGGCTCAATCCGGAATGACCCGAGTCGGCGGAAACTTTGGCCCCTCCGTTGACTCCGCTGACTCCGTGTGAGACATTCCGGACCTGAATCCCGCACGAAGCTCGGCGAATGGGTACCACCCCGCGCGGCCATGACCAGCGACGAAGCCGCGGGAGCGAAGGGACCGGAGATGAGCGAGCAGGCCGCCGGGACCGCGTCCCCGCGCACCACCACCTTCAACATCCTCTTCGTCTGCACGGGGAACACCTGCCGCTCCCCGCTGGCGGAGGGGATCGCGCGCGCCGAGTTGGAGCGCCGCGGGTGGAAGAACGTGCGCGTGGCCTCGGCCGGCCTGGCCGCGCGCGGCGGCGACCAGGCCAGCCGCGAGGCCGTGGCGGTCGCCGGGCGCCACGGGATCGACCTCTCCGCCCACCGCTCGCAGCCGCTCACCCCCGAGCTGGCCGGCTGGGCCGACCTGATCCTGGGGATGGGCCCCTCGCACCTGGACGGCGTGGAGCGCGTGGGCGGGCTGGACCGGGCCGCCACCCTGGGCGACTTCGTGGCCGGCGGCGACGGCTTCGGCTACCCCGTGGCCGACCCCTTCGGCGGGAGCGAGGCGGTCTACGAAGAGACCTACCAGGAGCTCTGCGGGCTGATCTCCGCCGCGCTCGACCGCCTGGCCCCGATCCTGGCGCCGTGACGCCGCCCGTCACCGCCGCCACCCGGCTCTTCGCGCTGCTCGGCGACCCGGTCTCGCACTCCCTCTCCCCCGTCTTCCAGAACGCCGCCCTCCGCGCCCTCCGCCTCGACGGCGTCTACGTGGCCCTGCGGTGTTCGGCGGACGACGTCGCCGGGCTCATCCGCGCCCTGGCGCGCGCGGGCGGCGGCGGCAACGTCACCGTGCCGCACAAGGAGGCGGCCGCGCGCGCCGTGGAGCGCCACACGCCCGCCGTGGAGCTGACCGGCGCGTGCAACTGCTTCTGGCTGGAGGGCGGCGAGGTGTGGGGCGACAACACCGACGTGGAGGGCGTGGCGAAGGCCGTCCGCGCGCTGGTGGGCGAGACCGAGTGGGGCTCCATGCTGGCCGACCGCGTGCTGCTGGTGGGCGCCGGGGGCGCGGCCCGCGCGGCGCTCTACGCGCTGCAGGCCGGCGGGGTGGAGCACGTCACGCTCCTCAACCGGAGCCGCGCGCGCGCCGAGGAATTGAAGGAGCGCTGGGACACCTTCGGCTTCCGCATCGACGTCGCGGAACCGGACGACGACCTGTCGGGCCACGCCTTCGACCTGGCGATGAACGCCACCTCGCTCGGGCTGCGCCCGGACGACCCGCTCCCCCCCACCGGAGGCGCCGTTTTCCGCGCCGCCCTGGACCTCGTCTACGCGCGCGGCGGCGAGACCCCGTGGGTGCGGGCGATGCGCGCGGCGGGCATCCGCGCTGCCGACGGCACCGAGGTGCTGGTCAGCCAGGGCGCCGCCGCCTTCCGCCGCTGGTGGGCCGTGGACCCCCCGGTCGAGGTGATGCGCCAGGCGCTGCGGGAGAGCGCTGGAGGTCGAGGTATGCGGGTCGATGAATGCGGGTGAACCCGCGGCTGGAACAACGGGAAGCCCGCCTGCGCGGGCTGCGAGGCAGGACTCCGGCGCGATGAGCATGAATTCGCGCGGAGGCGCCTCCGGTCGAGGCATGCCTCGCCCCTGCGAGATTCCCTCGTCGGATTGCTGTTGTAGTTGCGGTTGAAGCCTCACGGGGTTTGTGAGGCTTCCTGCGGTTGTTGCTGCGACTTCAGTCGCCCGTGCACCCCAGGCCCACAGCCCCTTTCGCCCCTTCCCATGCCTGAAATGACCGCCCCTTCCCTCCTCCGCGACCTCTGGTCCGGCGCCCTCGACCTGGTCTTCGCCCCCGTGTGCGTCGCGTGCGGCGGAGCGATCGCCACCGCCGACGGCGAGCGGATGGTCTGCCGCCTCTGCTGGCTGAAGTGCCGGCCGCTCCCCAGCCCGCGCTGCCCCCGCTGCTGGAGCCCCCGGCTGCTCGACGCCGAGCCCGAGCCCGCCTGCCGCACCTGCCGCGAGTGGCCGGCCTCCGTGCGCGCCATCCGCTCCGCGTACGTCGTCGGCGACGCGCCGCGGGCGATGGTGCACGCGCTCAAGTACCGCGGCTGGGAGGGCGTCGCCGACCGCATGGCGGCGAAGATGGCCGCGCTCGTCGACTTCCCCCGCGACGTGGACGAGGAGGGGAAGCTGGTGGTTCCCGTGCCCACCAGCGCGGCGCGGCGGCGCGAGCGCGGCTACAACCAGGCCGAGCTGCTGGCCCGGGGCTTCGCCGCGCGCACCGGCCGCGTGATGGACGCCACGCTCCTGGTCCGCACCCGCGCCACTGTCACGCAGACGGCCTTGCATCCGTCGGAGCGGCGGGCTAATGTGGCGCGCGCTTTCGCCGTCCCGCCGGAGCGGGCCGCCGAGCTCAGGGGCGAGCACGTCGTGCTGGTCGACGACGTGTGGACCACCGGCGCCACCGCGCTGGCGTGCGTCGAGGCGCTGCTGGAGGCGGGCGCCCGCGTGGCGAGCGTCGCCACCTTCGCGCGCGTCGTTCCGGAGCTGGAGCGCTTGTAGAAGGCCTCCGGCTCCGCGTCGCTTTCATTTCCGGGAATCGCAAGGACCAAGGGGAGGCCATGGCTATCCGCGTCGCCATCAACGGGTTCGGCCGCATCGGCCGGAACGTGCTCCGCGCCGCCAAGCAGAACGGCGCCACCGACATCGACTTCGTGGCCGTCAACGACCTGACCGATACGCACACCCTCGCCCACCTGCTGCGCCACGACTCGGTGCACCGCGACTACCCCGGCACCGTCGAGGCGCGCGAGAATTCGCTCGTCGTCGACGGCGACGAGGTGCGCGTCTTCGCCGAGAAGGACCCCGCCGCGCTCCCCTGGCGCGACCTGGGCGTCGACATCGTCATCGAGTCCACCGGCCGCTTCACCAAGCGCGACGACGCCGCCAAGCACATCGAGGGCGGCGCGAAGAAGGTGATCATCTCCGCCCCCGCCAAGGGCGAGGACATCACCATCGTGCTGGGGGTGAACGAGGAGAAGTACGACAACGCCAGCCACCACGTGGTCTCCAACGCGAGCTGCACCACCAACTGCCTGGCGCCCGTGGTCAAGGTGCTGCTGGACCAGTTCGGCTTCCGCCGCGGCGTGATGACCACGGTGCACGCCTACACCAACGACCAGAACATCCTGGACCTGCCGCACAAGGACCTGCGCCGCGCCCGCGCCGCCGCCATGTCGATCATCCCCACCACCACCGGCGCCGCCAAGGCCACCGGGCTGGTGATCCCCGAGGTGCAGGGGAAGATCGACGGCGTGGCCATGCGCGTCCCCGTCCCCGACGTGTCGCTGGTGGACCTGGTGGCCGAGCTGGAGCAGGAGGTCACCGCCCAGCAGGTGAACGACGCCCTGCGCGCCGCGGCCGAGGGGCGGCTGAAGGGGATCCTGGCGTACGAGGAGGAGGAGCTGGTCTCGGTCGACTTCACCGGCAACCCGCACTCCTCCATCGTCGACGCGCCCAGCACCAACGTGGTGGGCGGCCTGGTGAAGGTGATGGCCTGGTACGACAACGAGTGGGGCTATTCCTGCCGCTGCGTCGACCTGGCCCGGTACATGGGCGAGCGGCTGCAGAACTCGTAGGGGAAGTGCGTGAGTGCGGAAGTGCGTGAGTGCGTGAAAACCAGCTCGCGACGCACCTCTCCGCGCAGTTGAAGTTGCCGTTGCAGTTTCGCTGTTGAAGCCTCGCCCGGCGCGTCCCTGCGTACGCGCAGGCGGTCGGGCGAGGTTGTTGCCGCGGCTTGTGCTGATTGACGATTCGCTTCGGTATTCGCGATCGAAGTTCCTGTAGGGGCGAGGCATGCCTCGCCCGGATGGCCGAAGGCCATCACGCGGCGACATGCCCCGGCCCGTTGCGACGAGCTCTGGTGTTGCGACAGGCAGCGGGCGAGGCATGCCTCGCCCCTACGAGTCCGATTACCGGATCAGATTCTCAATCGGCATCAGCCGCCTTTGCTACCCGCCGAGAACGCCCGAGATGGACAAGCTCACCCTGAACGACCTCCCGCGCGAGGCGCTCGCCGGCAAGCGCGTGCTGGTGCGCGTGGACTACAACGTCCCGCTCGACGACGAAGGCCGCATCACCGACGACAGCCGCATCACCGCCACGCTGCCGACCCTCAGGCACCTGGCCGACGCCGGCGCGCGCATCGTGCTCCTCTCGCACTTCGGCCGGCCGAAGGGGAAGCCCGACCCGGCGATGTCGCTCAGGCCCGCGGCCGAGCGCCTGGCCGAAGTGCTGGGCCGGCCGGTGCGCTTCTCCGAGCACACCGTCGGTTCCCAGGCCGTCGACGCCGCGCGCCAGCTCGGCGACGGCGAGGTGCTCCTGCTGGAGAACACGCGCTTCCACCCGGGCGAGGAGAAGAACGACCCGGAGCTGGCGCGGCAGATGGCCGAGCTGGGCGACGTCTACGTCGACGACGCGTTCGGCGCCGCGCACCGGGCGCACTCCTCCACCGCCGGCGTCGCCGAGGTGGTGAAGGGCGAGGGGAAGCCCGCCGCCGCCGGGTTCCTGATGGCGAAGGAGCTGGAGTACCTGGGCCGCGCCCTGGGCGACCCCGAGCGGCCCTTCGTCGCCATCCTGGGCGGCGCCAAGATCTCCGGGAAGATCGACGTCATCCGCAGCCTGCTCCCCAAGGTGGACCGCCTGCTGATCGGCGGCGCCATGGCGAACACCTTCTTCAGGGCGATGGGGCTGGAGACCGGCACCTCGCTGGTCGAGGACGACCGCGTCGACATGGCCCGCGAGCTCCTCCAGTCCTCCGGCGACCGGCTGGTGCTCCCCGCCGACTGCGTAGTGACCGACAGGCTGGAAGCGGGCGCGCCGAAGCAGGTCGTCCCCCGCGAGCAGATTCCCGCCGACCGGCTGGCGGCGGACGTGGGCCCGCGGACGGTGGAGGAGTTCCGCCGCATTCTCTCCGATGCCAGGACGGTGGTGTGGAACGGGCCGATGGGCGTCTTCGAGCAGCCCGAGTTCGCCGAAGGGACGCGCGGCGTGGCGCAGGCGGTGGCGGAGGCGACCGGCCGCGGCGCCACCACCATCGTCGGCGGCGGCGACTCGGCCGCCGCGGTCGCGGAGATGGGGCTGGAGGACCGCATGTCGCACGTCTCCACCGGCGGCGGGGCCTCGCTGGAGTTCCTCGAGGGGAAGACGCTCCCCGGCGTGGCCGCGCTCAGCGACCGGACCGGCTCGTGAGCACCGGCGACCAGGCGCTCCGCGAGCTCGCGGCCGAGGTCCGCACGGGGCGCGGCGTCGTCGCGCTCTTCACCGGCGGCGGCGCGGCGCGGGCTGCCGAGGAGATCGCGCGCGAGCTGGGCGCGGAGGTGCGCCGCCTGGACGCCGAGTCGCTGGCGGCGCGCGACATCGCCGCGAACGAGCGGCACGCGGTCGCCGTCCTCGAGGGCGCGGACGCGGTGAGCGCCGCCGACCTGGACCGCCTCGTCGACCGTGCGGAAGCCGGTCCGGGGCTGGTGATCCTCACCGCCGACACCGGGGACGCGCTCGACGCGGCGTTCCTCGGCCGCCTCCGCTTCGTCCTCGACTTCCCATCTCCCCGGAACGGGTGAGCCCGTGAGCGCTCCGCAGCCGCCGGTGCTGGCCGGCAACTGGAAGATGAACCACGGGCCGGGCGAGACGGCCCGCTTCTTCGCCGACTTCCTGGCCGTGCACCCGCCGCGCGAGACGGGGAGCGTGGTCTTCTTTCCCCCCGCCGTCTCGCTGGCCGCCGCGCGCGAGGCCGTGCAGGGCCGCCCCGACGTGCGCCTGGGCGTGCAGAACGTGTACTGGGAGGCGAGCGGCGCCTTCACCGGCGAGACCTCCGCCGGGATGGCCGCCGACGCGGGCGCCGAGCTGGTGCTGGTGGGCCACAGCGAGCGCCGCTGGGTGTTCGGGGAGACCACGCAGGACACGGTGAAGAAAGTGCGCGCCGTGCTGGGCGCGGGCCTGGTTCCCGTGCTCTGCGTGGGCGAGAAGATCGAGGAGCGCCGCGCCGGCCGCGCCGAAGAAGTGGTTGCCGAGCAGCTCCGCCCCGTGCTGGACGACGTGGGCCGCGACGAGGCGCGCTCGCTGGTGATCGCGTACGAGCCCGTGTGGGCCATCGGCACCGGCGTCAACGCCACGCCCGACGACGCGGCCGCCATGCACCGCTTCGTGCGCGAGCGGCTGGTGGACCGCTACGGGAACGACGTCGCCGGTGCGCTGCCGATCCTGTACGGCGGCAGCGTGAAGCCCGACAACGCCCGCGAGCTCCTCTCCCGGCCCGGCGTCGACGGCGTCCTGGTCGGCGGCGCCAGCCTGGACCCGCGGGGGTTCGCGGCGATCTGCGCGTCGGTGTGAAAGTGCGAAGTGCGAGGTGCGAAGTGCGAAGTGCGCTGGTTCTCGACGCACTCACGCACTCACGCACTTCCGCACTCACGCACTTTTCCCCTCCGCCGGTTGACGAATCCGCGCATCCTGCTAAATTCCAGAGCTTTACGAAACCAACCCCGCACCCGATCCCGGACGCTTCCGTGTTCACGCTTCTGCTGATCCTGCTGGTCCTTTGCGCGGTGGTGCTGATCCCCGTGGTGCTGCTGCAGTCGGGGAAGGGCGGCGGCCTAGCGGCCATGGGCGGCGGCGCCGGCACCGACACCCTGTTCGGCAGCCGGCAGGCCACCACCATCCTGACCAAGGCCACCTGGTGGTCCGGCGGCATCTTCATCGCCCTGGCCTTCGTGCTCTCGATCCTGTCGTCGCGCCCCGCGCGCCGCGAGTCGATCCTGCGGCAGGACCTCCAGAACGCCCCCGCCGCGCCGGCTCCCACGGGCGCCCCGGCGGGCACGCGCCCGGCCACCGGCGCCCAGGCCCCCGCGAACACGCCGCTGGCCCCCGCTCCCGCGCCCGCGGCCACGCAGGGCGGCAACGACCCCGCCGGCGCGCAGGCCGGCCAGCCCGCGCCCCCGGCGGCCCCCGCCCCCGCGCCCAAGCAGTAGGCGCGAGCCCCGGCGTCCGCGCGAAGCGGGCCGGCTCCCCCCGAGGGAGCCGGCCCGCTTTCGCATTCCCCGTCCCGCGACGTTCGCACTCACGCACTCACGCACTCACGCACTTTCTTTCGCACTCCGCACCTCGCACTCCGCACTTCGCACCCCCGAAATGACCCCGCCCCCGGAATGGAACTTGCTCCGCGCACCGCGCGGCGGGGGACGTGCGCCCTCCCGCCGCACCGGCACCGGAAGGCGCGCAACCAACCGTACGCTTCGGGAGAACGCAACCGTGGGCCTCATGCGCAACACGTCGCGCGCGATGCAGCGGCAGATCGACCTCGCGACCGCCGTCGCCCAGGAGAAGCTGCTCGCCGTCCACCTCCGCCACGTGCTCGCCCTGGTGGACCTGGTCAGCGACGAGCTGCCCTTCGACGCCGCCCTCGACATCTACGCCCGCATCCTGCGGCTGAACCCCGAGCAGGCCCGCAACGTGGGCAGCCGCGCCTTCGCCGAGCTGGGCCGGCGCGGCGCCGTCACCCCCGCCGACGCCGACACCGTCGCGCTGCTGGAAGACGACGCCGCCGACCGCGAGGACGCCCGCCGCGGCCCCCCCGGCGAAGCCACCAGCCGCTTCGAGGCGGTGTTCTCGCGCGTGCGCCGGCGCATCCGCGGCCGCGTGCAGGAAGACCTCCGCCACCGCATCAACCTGGCCGCCGCCCGCGCCGAGGACGCGCTCTTCGAGCAGCACGTGCAGAACGCGCTCGAGTTCGCCCGCGCCCTCTCGGCCGAGGTCCCGCTCCACGAGGCGGTCGACCTCTACCTGGAGATCATGGCGGTCCCCGAGGGGGTTTCCGACGTCATCTACAACCGCACGCTGCGCAACGTGGCCGACGCCGAGCTGCCGCCGCTGGGCGCCGAGCAGCCCGTCGCCGCCGCACCGGCCCCGGCCGAGACCGCGGCCTGAGCCGGCCCGGGCCCACGCCGGGCGCCGCCCCCGCGGTCCCGGTGTGACCCCGCGCGGGCGTGCTCGTCGGGGGTCCGGCGCAAGAAAATACTGGCGCTCGGCACCGAAAGTGCATATTCCTAACGGGTCTGCCATCTGGACGGCGTAGACGAGCCGGGGGCGCGCGGCGCGGGCGGGGGCCCGGCCGGGCACGGGAAAGGGGCATGGGAGGATCCTGGAGCGGCATCGTCTGGGCGGGGTTCATCGCCAGCGTTCTCGCGGCGTGCGTGTTCTGGCTCTTCCGGGCCATGGACTGGACGCGCTTCAGCCCCACCAGCCAGCTCGGCTGCCTCTTCTTCGACGACCCGCGGCTCCCCATGGCGGAGACGGTCGGATTCGCTATCTTCCTGGCACTCGGCGCCACGGTGGCCGCCGCCGCCGGCGCCGGGGCCATGCGGGTGCTGGGCGGTGCGGGGTGGGCGACCGGGGCGGCGGCGGGGGCCCTGGCGGGGCTCCTGGCGGCCGCCGCGCTCCCCTGGCTGGCGAAGGCCAGCCGCTGCGTGCGGATGGGGCGCCTCCCCCCGCCCGGGCACCTGGGGCTCGGCTGGGGCCGGGCCACGCCGGTGGCGCTGGTCGCGGGAAGCACGGTCTACGGCGGCATACTCGGAGCCGTTCTGGCAGCGTTGTGAACGCGCGCGCCCGTCCTCGCGGGTGCCGAACCGGAAGGAGGTGCACCGCCACGGCATGATGTCGAGACGGGGGACGCTCGACCCGGCGCTCCCGGAAGCTAGGTGGAACGGTTGGGTTGGGTCGTGTGCTGGCGGGACGTCCGGGGGAGCCGGGCGGACCAAATCACCTGGTTCGGAGAGGACTCGATGAAACGATTGCTCACATCCGCCCTGGCGGCGCTGATGGTGGCGGGGACGGCGGGGGGTGCAGCGGCGCAGGACGACATGACGGGGCGCCGCGCGAGCCTGTTCGACCTCGGCATCTTTGCGGGCGGGGCCTGGACCTCCAGCTGGTTCACCACGGCCGACGACGAGGACTGGCCGGTCGGCGTCGCGCCGGTCTTCGGGGCGTTCGCCACCTACTGGCTGAGCCCCAGCTTCGGGATCCGGCTGCACGGCAAGTACATGCCGTCGCAGCTCCCCGAGGCCGAAGACTTCTTCCCGGACGGGACCAACGAGGACTGGGTCCAGAACAACTGGTTCTATGACCTGGACCTGGTGTGGCGCCCGCTCTTCTGGTCGGGCGGCGGCATGCTGGGCTCGCTGTACGTGTTCGCGGGCGGCGGCGGGCTCACCACCAACATCGCCGGCGAGTCGCCGTACCCGGGGTGCCAGTTCGTTCCGATCTGGATCGCCAGCGGCGTGTGCCTCTCGGACCATCCGAAGCTGGCGACGGTCGGGCAGGGCGTGGCGGGGCTGGGCGTCGACGTGTTCTCGTTCGGGCCCAGCATCGGCGTGTTCCTGGAGGCCGCGGTGCACGGGTACGACTCGCCCGCGCACGTGGCCGAGCAGGGCCCGGGTGACGACAAGTTCGCGTTCACGCCGGAAGCGGTGCTGGGGCTGAAGTTCATGTTCGGCGACATCCTGCCGCCGCCGCCGCCCCCGCCGCCGCCGCCGCCGCCTCCGCCGGATATCCAGAATATCCGGGTGTGCGTGATCGACAACAACGCGCTCACCGAGGTCGAGGTGCAGTACAACCCGGCGACGGGCGACACCACGGTGGCGGGCCAGCCGTTCCGGGACCGCTTCCCGGTGACGGGTGCCTACGCGGCGAACGCGACCTGGTTCATCAACAACGAGCCGATCACGTTCAACGGCCGCCAGTACGCGAAGTACGGCCTGCCGCGGGTGCTGGGGGTGACGGAAGTGAACCGGATCGGCGAGTACCAGGGCGTGGGCGTCTTCGCCGAGACGGGTGCGACG